>JAVVHH010000011.1:0-43091 GCA_032249615.1 Acetobacteraceae bacterium | reverse complement strand
TGCTCCGCCGCACCATCCTCGATCTGGCCGACCAGACCGGGCTGCTCGCCGAAAGCGGCGCCGCATCCGACCTACCGGAAGACGACCGCCTCGCGCGGCTCGATGCCTATCTATGCGACGTCAAGGACGCGCAGATCAGCGACGGGCTGCACGTTTTCGGCGACGCGCCTGGCGAGTGGGACGGCCTGCTCGCCGCGCTCTGGGGCCGCTTCGTGCCGCCCGGCCCGGCGGGCGCGCCCTCCCGCGGCCGTGCCGACGTGCTGCCCACCGGGCGCAACCTCTACGCCATCGACCCCCGCGCGGTGCCGACGCCGACGGCGATGACGCTCGCGGCCACGGCGGCCGCCGAATTACTCCGCCGCCATGTTCAGGACCAGGGCGACTACCCCCGCTCCCTGGTGCTGAATCTCTGGGGCAGCACCACGATGCGGACGGGTGGCGAAGATCTCGCTCTGGCGATGATCCTCCTGGGCGTGAGCCCGGTGCGCGACGAAGCCTCGGGCCGCGTGACCGGCGTCGAGGTGATCCCGCTGGCGCTGCTGGACCGCCCGCGAGTCGACGTGACGCTGCGCATCTCCGGCCTGTTCCGCGACGCGTTCGCCGCGCAGATCGAGCTGTTCGACATGGCCGTGCGCGCGGTGGCCGCGCGGGACGAAGCGGCCGATTGGAACCCGCTGGCGGGAACCGCCCGCGCCACCCGCATCTTCGGTCCGGCGCCGGGCTGCTACGGTGCCGGACTGGGTGCGGCGCTGGACTCCGGCCGCTGGACCGATCGGGCCGCCTTGGGCCAAGCCTATCTCGACGCCTCATCCACCGGCTACGGGCTCGCGGCCGAGGGCGCCGAATTCGCGGCGGTCGCACGGACGGCCGACGCCTTCGTGCACATCCAAGACCACCGTGAGACCGACCTGCTGGAAGGCAGCGAGTTCGCCGCGCACACCGGCGGGTTCGCCGCGCTGGCCGACAGCCTCGGCGCCGCGCCGGCGCTCTACCATGCCGACACCGGCGCACCCGACGCGCCCCGCATCCGCACCGCCCCGGAGGAAGTCACCCGCATTGTCCGCGCCCGCGCTGCCAACCCCCTGTGGCTCGCCGGCATGCGGCGCCACGGCTACCGTGGCGCCGCCGAGATCGCGCGCGCGCTCGACGGCCTGTTCGCCTACGCCGCCACCGTGCCGCACCGGTTCGACGCGCAATTCGACCTGCTCTGGGGCGCGACGCTCGGCGACGCCGACATTGACGGCTTCCTCCGCGCGGCCAACCCCCAAGCCCGCGACGGCATGGCGGCCCGGTTCGACGACGCCCGCGCGCGCGGCCTCTGGCACCCCCGCCGCAACGATGTCGGGGCTGCGCCATGACCGCCATCCGCGGCTGGTGCCCCAGCCTCCACGAGCCGATGCAGACCGGCGACGGCCTGCTGGTGCGGGTCAAACCGCCGCTCGGTCTCCTTCCCGCTGCCGCCGCGCGTGCACTTGCCGCCGCCGCGCTTGAGCACGGCAACGGCGCGATCGAGCTGACCGGCCGGGGCGCCCTGCAATTCCGCGGCCTTTCGCCCGTCAGCGCGCCCCGCTTTGCCGCCGTGGCCGTCCATCTCGGCCTGGCCGCCGCCGACCCCGCCGCCGAGCGCCGCCGCTCGGTCGTGGTCTCTCCACTCGCCGGCTGCGACCCGGCAGTCGCTCCCGCCACCCTCGCCCTCGCCCGCGCCCTCGAAGCAGCGATCGTCGCCGACGACGCGCTCCGGGCGCTCCCCGCCAAGTTCGGCTTCGCCGTCGATGGCGCCGGGGCGCTGCCGGTCGGCGAGGGCGCGGACATCAGCCTGGTTGCGGCCGGCGACGACTGGTTCGTCGTGCCCGACGGGGCCGGCGCGGTCCGGGTAACGACAGAGGACGCGGTCGGCACGGCGCTCCGGATGGCGCACACATTCCTGCGCCAGGCCAGAGGCGAGCGGCGCATGCGGGCCGTGGCGCAGGACGTCGTCGCGGTAATGGGCCTCGCGCCGGAGCCCCTCGCACGCCCGGCCCCGCGTCCGCCGATCGGTCCGCTACCCGGCGGCCTGATAGGCGTCGGCGCGCCGTTCGGGGCACTCGACGGCGCCGCACTGAACGAGCTGGCGGCCGGCGACGGCGTGCTCCGGCTCACCCCGTGGCGCGCGATCATCCTCCCCGCCGCGCGCATGGCGGCCGCGGCGGCGCTCGGCTTCATCGTCTCGCCGGATGACCCCCGCCTTCTCGTCTCCGCGTGCCCCGGCCAACCCGCTTGCGCCTCGGCCACCGTCGACACCCGCGGCCTCGCCGCACGGCTGCGGCCGCTGCCCGGCGTCACGGTCCACGTCTCCGGCTGCAGCAAGGGATGCGCGCACCCTCTGCCGGCGAAGCTGACCCTGGTCGGACAGGACGGCCGCTTCGCCGCCGTGCGGAACGGCCGGGCCGGCGACCCGCCGCTGCTGGGCGGGCTGACGCCGGCCGAGGCGATGGAACTGCAATGAATTACGATTACATCCGCGAGGGCGCCGCGATCTATGCCCAGTCCTTCGCGATCATCCGCAGGGAAGCCGACCTCGCACGTTTCTCCCCAGCGGAAGCCCGCGTCGCCGTTCGCGTGATCCACGCTTGCGGCATGGTCCAGATCGCCGCCGACCTCCGCTTCCACCCGGGTTTCGCCGAGGCCGCCCGCGCCGCCCTGCTCGCCGGCGCGCCCATCCTCTGCGACGCCAAGATGGTCGCCCACGGCATCACCCGCGCGCGCCTCCCCGCGTCCAACGAGGTCGTCTGCGCGCTGGACGCGCCCGAGGTGCCGTCCCTAGCCCGGCAAATCGGCAACACCCGCTCCGCCGCCGCGCTCGACCTCTGGGCCTCGCGAATGGGCGGCGCCCTCGTCGTCATCGGCAACGCCCCCACGGCGCTGTTCCACCTCCTCGAACTGCTGGATTCCGGCGCGCCGCATCCCGCGGCCATCATCGGGGTCCCAGTCGGCTTCGTCGGCGCCGCCGAGTCCAAAATGGCACTGGCCGCCGACAACCGCATTCCCTACCTCGTCGTCGACGGCCGCAAAGGGGGCAGCGCCATGGCCGTCGCTGCCGTCAACGCGCTGGCGAGCGAGGCGGAATGACCGGCACCTTCCACGTCGTCGGCCTCGGCCCCGGTGACCCCGAACTCATGACGCTCAAGGCCGCCCGCACCATCGCCGCCTCGCCCGTCATCGCCTACTTCGCCAAGCGCGGCCGCACCGGCCATGCCCGCACCATCGCCGCCAGCCATATCGGCCCCGCAGCCGAAGAAATCCGCTTCGAATACCCCTTCACCACCGAAGTCGCCCTCGACGACCCCCGCTACCGCGCCGAGATCGTCGCCTTCTACGATGCCTGCGCCGCCCTGCTCGCCAACCGCCTCGCGACCGGCCACGACGCCGTGCTGCTCTGCGAAGGCGACCCGTTTTTCTACGGTTCCTCCATGTATCTCTACGACCGCCTCAGCCCGGTATTCCCAAGCGAGGTCGTGCCCGGCGTCAGCGCCATGAGCGGCTGCTGGACCCGCGCCGGAACCCCAATCGCGCACGGGGACGATGTGCTGACCGTGCTGCCCGGCACGCTCGACGAGGACGGGCTCGCCAACCGGCTGCAGCGTTCGGACGCGTCGGTCATCATGAAAATCGGCCGCAACCTGCCCAAGATCCGGGTCGCGCTAGAACGGGCCGGGCTGTCCGAACGCGCGCTCTATATCGAGCGCGGCACCATGGCGAACGAGCGGATCATCCGGCTCGCCGAGCGCGACGAGAGCCCGGCCCCCTACTTCTCCCTCGTGCTGGTACCCGGGCGACAGAGGGAGCGTTGACCGGCCGCCTCGCCATCGTCGGGCTCGGCCCGGGCGCGGCCTCGATGCGCACCCCGCAAGCCGAGGCGGCGCTGGCCGACGCCACCGACCTCGTCGGCTACGGCCCCTATCTCGACCGGGTCGCGGCAGAGCCCGACCAACGCAAGCACGCCTCCGACAACCGCGAGGAGCTCGGCCGCGCCCGCCACGCGCTCCTTCTGGCGGCCTCGGGGCGTCGCGTCGCGGTCGTCTCGTCAGGCGACGCGGGCGTGTTCGCCATGGCCTCGGCGGTCTTCGAGGCGGTCGAGGCCGGCGAGCCCGGCTGGCGCGACCTCGAGATCACCGTCGTCCCCGGCATCAGCGCCATGTTCGCC
Source organism: Acetobacteraceae bacterium (assembly GCA_032249615.1). Lineage (GTDB taxonomy): Bacteria > Pseudomonadota > Alphaproteobacteria > Acetobacterales > Acetobacteraceae > JAVVHH01. The sequence continues at coordinate 38,908 of JAVVHH010000011.1, read as the reverse complement.
ACCGCCGCCCGACTGGGCGCCCCGCTCGGCGCCGATTTCTGCGCGATCTCCCTCTCGGACAATCTCAAGCCGTGGGAGACCGTGCTGCGCCGCCTGCGCGCGGTGGCCGAAGCCGGGTTCGTGATCGCGCTCTACAATCCGCTCTCCGCCGCGCGCCCCTGGCAACTCGGCGCCGCCTTCGACCTGCTTCGCGAGATCCTGGCGCCGGCCACCCCGGTCGTTTTCGCCACCGCGGTCAGCCGTCCGGAGGAACGCGTCGCCATCACCACGCTCGCCCGCGCCGAGCCGTCGGCCGCCGACATGCGCACCCTGGTGCTGATCGGCTCCGCCGCGACCCGGACCATCGAACGCCACGGTGCGCCGCCGCTGGTCTATTCGCGGCGAAGCGTCCCGGCATGACGCGCGAGCCAGTCGAACGCCTCCGCGGCCGTCGCCACGGTCGCAAGCCCAGCCGGCAGCACCGGCCGCTCGACCATCACCACGGGCACGCCGAGATCCGTCGCAGCCGCGAGCTTGGCCGCGGTCGCGGTGCCGCCGGCATTCTTGCTGACCATCACCTCGATCCGATGCTCCTGCAGCAGCGCCCGCTCGTCCGCCTCGAGGAACGGGCCCCGCGCGGTCAGCACCAGCGCGCCGGGCGGCGGCGCGGCGGGCGGATCGATCGAGCGGACGACGTAGGCGTGCTGCGGCGCCGCGGTGAACGGCCCGAGGTCCTTCTGCCCGACCGTCAACAACACCCGGCGCGGCGCGAGCCCGAGCGCGTCGGCCGCCTCCTGCATCGTCGCGACCCGGTGCCAGACTGCCCCCTCGCGGGGCGTCCACGCGGGCCGGTCGATCCGCAGCAGTGGGGTGCCCGTCTCCGCCGCGGCCGCCGCGGCATGGCGGATCATCTGCGCCGCGAACGGGTGCGTGGCGTCGACCAGCGCGTCCACCCGGTTCTCGCGCAGGTAGGCCGCGAGCCCCGCCACCCCGCCGAACCCGCCGACCCGGCACGGGATCGGCTGCGGCACCGGCTCGCGCGTCCGCCCCGCGAGCGACAGGGTCGCCTGCCATGGCTGCCCCGCCAGCGTCCGCGCGAGCGCCGAGGCCTCCGTCGTGCCGCCGAGGAGCAGAATGTTCATGGGCTCCTGGTATGAGCGCGGCGCGGCAAAGCCAAGCCCGGCCCTGGCTCACCCTGATCGGCATCGGCGAAGACGGCGCCGACGGGCTCGCCTCGCCGGCTCGGGCGCTGATCGCCGGCGCCTCCCTCGTGGCCGGCGGCTCCAGGCATCTCCACCTCGCGGCACCGCTGATCCGCGGCGAGACCTTGGCCTGGCCGAAGCCGATGACGGACGCCTACCCCGCCATCCTGGCCCGCGCCGGGTCGGACGTCGTCGTGCTGGCCTCCGGCGACCCCTACTGCTTCGGCGTGGGCAGCGCGCTGGCGGCCCTGATCCCCGCGGCGGAAATCGCCTGCATCCCGGCGCCCTCGGCCTTCGCGCTGGCCGCCGCCCGACTGGGCTGGGCCCAGCAGGACCTGACGACCATCTCGTTCTGTGGCCGGCCGCTCGAGGCGATCGTCCCGTTGCTCCACCCCGGCGCGCGCGTGCTGGCGCTGTCCGCCGACGCGTCGACGCCGGGGGCGGTGGCGCGCCTGCTGGTCGAGCGCGGCTTCGGACCATCGATGCTGCACGTGATGGAGGCGCTCGGGGGCCCGCGGGAGCGCGTGCGGTCCGGCCTGGCACGGTCGGGCGTGCCGGCCGACATCGGCCCGCTCAACCTGCTCGCGGCCGAGCTTGCCGCGAGTCCTGACGCGGTCGTGCTGCCGCTCGCGCCCGGGCTGCCGGACGCGCTGTTCGAGAATGACGGCCAGCTCACCAAGCAGGAGGTCCGCGCGATGACGCTGGCCGCGCTGGCGCCGTGCCCGGGCGAGCTCCTGTGGGACATCGGCGCCGGATCGGGCGCCGTCTCCATCGAGTGGTGTCTGCGCGGGCGCGGCACCCGGGCGCTGGCGGTCGAGGCTCGGCCCGATCGCGCCGCCCGCGCCGCCCGCAACGCGCTGTCGCTGGGCGCCGTGGCGGTCGACATCGTGGCGGGCCGGGCGCCATCGGTGCTGGCCGGGCTGCCGCCGCCCGATGCCGCTTTCATTGGCGGCGGGCTGCAGGGGGAGGGGGTGCTTGACGCCACCTGGGCAGCGCTGCGGCCCGGCGGCAGGCTGGTCGCCAACGCCGTGGCACTCGACACCCAGGGCTTGCTGTTCGACGCGCAAGCCCGGTTCGGCGGCACGTTGAGCCGTATCGCGGTCGAACGACTTGACCAGATCGGCACGATGCGTGCTTTCCGTCCGGCGATGGCGGTCGTGCAATGGGCGGTGACGAAACGTGGTTAGGCGGTTGTTTGCGGGAGTAGGCATGCGCCGCGGGTCCGAGGCCACGGAGATCGTCGCGCTGGTGCGGCAGGCAATCGCCGCGGTGGGCCGGCCGATCGCGGGCCTTGCCGCTCCCGCCTTCAAGCGAGGCGAGGCCGGGTTGCCGAAGGCGGCCTTCACGCTCGGGGTCGAGCTGCTGTTCGTCGACGATGCCGCGCTGGGCGCCGCGCAGCGGCACTGCGTGACCCACTCGGCCATCGCGGAACGCGCCGTCGGCTACGCCTCGGTCGCCGAAGCCTCCGCCCTGGCCGCCGCTGGCCCCCGCGCCCGCCTGGTGCTGCCGCGCATCCGGGCCGGCGGGCTCACCTGCGCGATGGCGGAAGAAGCATGACCATCCACTTCATCGGGGCCGGTCCTGGCGCCGCCGACCTCATCACCGTGCGCGGCCGCGACCTGCTCGCCCGCTGCCCCGTCTGCCTCTACGCCGGCTCGATCGTGCCGCGCGCTCTACTCGACTATTGCCCCCCGGGCGCCCGCCTCGTCGACACGGCGCCGCTCGACCTGGACGCGATCGAGGCGGAATACCTCCGCGCGCACGCCGAGGGGCACGACGTCGCCCGGCTCCACTCCGGCGACCTTTCGCTCTACAGCGCGGTCGCCGAACAGGTGCGCCGGCTCGAGCGGCACGGCATCGCCTATACGCTCACCCCCGGCGTGCCCGCCTTCGCCGCCGCGGCCGCAGCGCTCGGGCGCGAGCTGACCGTGCCGGAGGTGGCGCAAAGCGTCGTGCTGACGCGCATCTCCGGCCGCGCCTCCGCCATGCCGGAACGTGAGACGCTGGCGGGCTTCGGCGCCACCGGGGCAACGCTCGCGATCCACCTGGCCATCCACGCGCTGGACCGGGTCGTGGCCGAACTTGTCCCGCTCTACGGGCCCGATTGCCCTGCCGCCGTAGTGGTGCGGGCGAGTTGGCCCGACGAGCGCACCCTCCGCGGCACGCTGGCGACCCTGCCGGCCCTGCTGCGGGACGACCCGGTCGAACGCACCGCGCTCATCCTGGTCGGGCCCGCCCTGGCACCCGACGGCTTCCGCGACAGCGCGCTCTACGATCCCGACTATCAGCGCCGGTTCAGGGGCGCGGCATGAACCGGACGGAAACCCGCTCGTCCCACCAGCGCGCCGGTGCGGTCGAACAGCACGATCTCGAGGTCGATCGGCGCCGGCCGCAGCACGGCGGCCGCGGTCTCCCAGGCGGCAGCCGCCACCGTGTCGCCCAGCCCGACCCCGTGCGCGGCGGCATGCAGGAACGCCTCGGCCACGGTGTTGGAGCCCGCGATCGCGCTCTGCACCGCCGGATCGGGTGCAAGCCGTGCCAGCGCCCCGAGGTCGGCCTCGCCCCGCTTGGAGTGGAGATCGAGCCGGCCTTGCGCCAGCTTCGTCATCTTCGCCACCCCGCCCGCGACCGTCACGCGCGGGACGGGATGCGCGCGCAGGTATTTCAGCATCCCGCCCGCAAAATCCCCCATCTCCAGCAGCGCCACCTCGGGCATCCCATGCAGCTTCTGCACCGCGGCCTCGGAAGTGGACCCGGTCGATCCGGCGACATGCGGGAGGCCCATCGCCACCGCCACGTCGATCCCGCGATGGATCGTGTCGATCCACGCCGCGCAGGAATACGGCACCACGACGCCCGTCGTCCCCAGGATCGACAGCCCGCCCACGATGCCCAGCCGCCCGTTCAGCGTCTTGGCCGCGAGCCGCTCCCCGTCATCCACGCCGATCGTCACCTCCGCATCGGCGTCACCCAGCGCCGCCCGGATCATCGCGCGCGGAACCGGGTTGATGGCGGGCTCCCCCGGCGGGATCGGCAAGCCCGGCCGCGTCACGGTGCCGACGCCCGGCCCCGCCACGAACACGACGCCGCTCCCCGCCGGCAACGCCCGCACCGTGACCCGGATCAGCGCCCCGTGCGTGACGTCCGGGTCGTCCCCGGCATCCTTGACGACGGCCGCGCTCGCGCGATCGGGGCCGAGATGGGTTTCCGCCAGCGCGAACGCCGCACTGGCCCCGCCGGGCAGCACGATGGCCACCGGGTCCGGGAAGCGACCCGTCTGCAAGCCGGCAAACGCGGCCTTGGCGGCCGCCGTCGCGCAGGCGCCGGTCGTCCAGCCGCGGCGGAGAGTGTTGCGCTCGGCGTGCACGGGGGCCGTTGTAGATGAGCCCGGTGGAGAAGGCGATGCAGGGCCTCCCCGAGCTGCTGCCGGGCCATGTCTGGCTCGCCGGCGCCGGCCCCGGCGACCCGGGCCTGCTGACGCTGCACGGCCTGCACGCGCTCGGCCAGGCCGACACGGTCGTGTTCGACGCCCTCGTCGACCAGCGCATCGTGGACTTCATCCGCCCCGGCGCCGACCGGCTGTTCGCGGGCAAGCGCGGCGGACGCCCCTCGGCGATCCAGGGTGACATCACCGCGACGCTGATCGAGCTGGCGCGCCAGGGCCGGCGCGTGCTGCGGCTGAAGGGCGGCGACCCCTTCGTGTTCGGCCGCGGCGGCGAGGAAGTGCTGGCGCTTGCCGAGCACGGAATCCCGTTCCGCGTCATCCCCGGCATCTCCTCCGGCCTCGCCGCGCTGACCGCCGCCTTCATCCCCGCGACGCTCCGCGGCGAGAACCAGGCCATCGTGCTCGCCACCGGCCACAGCGCGGACGCGGCGGAGGTGCTGCCCGGCGATGTCGACTGGGCCACCCTGGCCCGGCTCGGCCAACCCATGGTGCTGTATATGGCCGTCAGCCACATGGCCGCGATCACGGCGGCCCTGACGGGAGCCGGCATGGCGCCGGAGATGCCCGCCGCCGCCATCGTCTGGGCGACCACGCCGAAGCAGCGCGTGCTCGTGACGACCCTGGGCGGCCTGGCGGACCTGGTGGAGCGCGAGAAGCTGCGCTCGCCGGCCATCGTGGTGATCGGAACCATCGTGCAGACGCGCGCGAGGCTGTTCTCGCTGCTGCCCCAGCTGGAGGAATGCTGCGGCTGGGCCGGGGCGCAATGACGCGCGGCCTGATCCTCGGGGCGCCGCGTTCCGGCTCCGGCAAAACCACGGTGACACTGGCGCTCGTGGCCGCCCTGCGGCGTCGCGGCCTGCGTGTGCGCGTCGCCAAATCAGGCCCCGACTACATCGACCCGGCCTTCCACGCCGCCGCCGCCGCCGCGCCGTGCCCCAATTTGGACGCCTGGGCGATGGCCCCGGCACAACTGGACTCGATCGTGGCCGGACTCGCTTCCGATGCCGATCTCGTTCTGATCGAGACCGCGATGGGGCTGTTCGACGGCGTCGAGGCCGCCCCCGGGCGCAGCGGCGCCGGCGCCGAACTGGCCGCCCGCTATGGCCTGCCCGTGCTGTTGGTGCTGGACGTCTCCGGCCAGTCGCAAAGTGCGGCCGCCGTCGCGCGGGGCTTCGCCTGCCACCGGGACGGCGTGCGGGTCGGCGGCGTCGTGCTGAACCGGGTCGGCAGCGAGCGGCATCGCGAGCAGGCCGCGCGCGCCATGGCTGCGCTGCCGATGCCGGTGCTGGGGAGCGTCGGGCGGGACGCCGCCATCGCGTTGCCGGAGCGGCATCTCGGCCTGGTGCAGGCCGGCGAGCACGCCGATCTGGCGCGGCTGTTCGGCGCGCTGGCCGAGATGGGCGAGCGCAGCCTCGACCTCGATGCCGTGCTGGCGTTGGCGGCGCCGCTCGCAGCCGAACCGGGCGACGCGCCGGGCTTCCGCCCCCCCGGCCAACGGATCGCGCTGGCGCAGGACGCCGCCTTCAGCTTCTTCTACCCGCATCTGGCGGCCGCCTGGCGGCAGGCGGGCGCCGAGATCGTGCCCTTCTCCCCGCTCGCCGACGAAGCGCCACCCGAACATTGCGACTCCTGCTGGCTGCCCGGCGGCTATCCGGAACTGCACGCCCCAGCGCTCGCCGCCGCCGACCGCTTCCGCGCCGGCACGTCCCGCTTCGCCGCAACCCGGCCGATCCACGGCGAGTGCGGCGGCTACATGGTGCTCGGAACCTCCCTCATCGACGCGGGGGGCGCCACCCATCCCATGCTGGGCCTGCTCAGCCACGTCACGAGCTTCGCCCGCCGCAAGCTCCATCTCGGTTACCGCGAAGCCCGGCTCCTGGCCGACGCGCCGATCGGCAACGAGGGGGCCGCCATCCGCGGCCACGAATTCCATTACGCCGTCGTCTCCGACCCGGGCACCGACGCGCCGCTCGCTACGCTTGCCGATTCCGCCGGCCGCAGCCTCGGGCCGGCGGGCGGGATGCGCGGCCGGGTCTCCGGCTCGTTCTTCCACGCGATCGCCGCGTCATGACCATGGACGAACTCCGCGCGCGCTGCCGTTCGCTGCCCGCCGCCGACGAGGCCGCTGCTTCGGCGGTGCAGGAACGGCAGGGCCAACTAACGAAACCGCCGGGCAGCCTTGGACGCCTGGAGGAACTGATCGCCTGGCTCGCCAGCTGGCAGCGCCGCGCCGTCCCGCGTCTCGGTCGCGTCGAGGTGCTGGTCTTCGCCGGCAACCACGGCGTGACGGCGCGCGGCGTCTCGCCCTATCCGGCCGCGGTCACGGCGCAGATGGTCGCCAATTTCGAGAGCGGCGGCGCCGCGATCAACCAACTCGCCCGCGAGGCCGGGGCAACGCTGCGGGTCATCCCGCTCCAGCTCGATCAACCCACCGCGGACATGACGGAAGCCCCCGCGCTGGACGAGCCGGAGTTCCTCGCCGCCGTCGCCGCCGGGTTCGACGCGGTCTCGCCGAATCTCGACCTGGTCGCGCTGGGCGAGATGGGCATCGGCAACACGACCGCCGCGGCCGCGCTGGCGGCAGGGCTGTTCGGCGGCTCGGGCGCGGATTGGGCGGGCCGCGGCACCGGCCTGGACGATGCCGGTCTCCACCGCAAGCAAGCCGCCATCGACGCCGCGCTCCTGCGCCATGCCGACCGGCGGGGCGACCCGCTCGCCCTGGCCGCAGCCCTGGGCGGCCGCGAACTGGCCGCGATCCTCGGCGCGACGCTCGCCGCCCGGTTGGCCGGCGTGCCGGTCCTGCTCGACGGTTTCGTCTCCACCGCAGCCGCCGCCCCGCTGTACCGCCTGGCGCCGGACGGTCTCGCCCACGCCCGGGTCTCCCACCTCTCCGCCGAATCCGGCCACCGCGCGCTCGTCCACGAACTCGGCCAAACCCCGCTGCTCTCGCTCGGACTGCGTCTCGGCGAAGCCTCCGGCGCGACCCTTGCCATCCCCCTCCTGCGCGCCGCGCTCGCCTGCCACACCGGCATGGCGACGTTCGCCGAGGCGGGCGTCGACGGCCGATGCTGAAGGCCGAATTCGGCGTGGCGATCGCCTTGCTCACGCGAGTTCCCGCCGGCTGGCTCTCCGGCCCCAGCCCGATCGATCCGGCGCGCGCAACCTGGGCCTTCCCGCTGGTCGGCGCCGGCATCGGCGCTGCTGCCGGGCTGGTCGTCGCCGCAGGCACCGCCCTCGGCATGCCCGCACCTCTCGCCGCCGCCTGGGCTCTTGCCGCCGCCGCGCTGCTGAGCGGCGCGCTGCACGAAGACGGCCTCGCCGACGTCGCCGACGGCTTCGGCGGCGGCGCCACCCGCGAGCGCAAGCTCGAGATCATGCGGGACAGCCGCATCGGCAGCTACGGCGCGCTCGCCCTCGTGCTGGCGACCGCGATCCGGGTGTTCGCGATCGCGGCCCTCGCCCAGCCCATCACCGCGCTGACCGCAGCCTGGGCCCTCTCGCGCGGCAGCCTGGCAATCCCCTTGCTCCTGCCCGCCGCCCGCGCGGGCGGCCTGGGCGCGCTCGTGCTCGGCGCCGGTTGGCGGCGCTGGGCGTGTCTCGCGCTCGCGCTGGCCATCGCCGCCCTCGCGCTGCCGCCGAAAGCGGCGCTGGCCGCCGCCGCGGCAGCACTTGCCGCCGCCCTGCTCACGAGCGCCCTCGCGCGGGCTCAGATCGGCGGCTTCACCGGCGACGTGCTGGGCGCCTGCGCCGTGGCCGTCGAGTGCGCGGGGCTGACCGCCGTCGCGTGCTGCAGATGAACCGCGAGCATCGCGCCGAGCGGCGGCGCGGGCGCGAGCAGATCGGGCGCTTCCCCGCGCAGCAGCGCCGGCAGCAGCCGCAGCGGGCCGCCATGGGTGACCACGATGCAGTCCATGCCCGCCGCAACCAGCGCCGCCGCCGCCGCCCGCACCCGAGCGCTCAACTCCGCCCCGCTCTCCCCCGCAGGCGGCCTGAACCCGAGCGGGTCCGCGGCCCACTGGTCGAGCGCGGCGCGCGGCACGGCATCCCACGCCAAGCCTTCCCACGCCCCGAAATCGAGTTCCTGCAGCCGCTCGTCGACGGTCGGAGCCGGGGTCAGCGCGCAGGCGAGCCGGAGGCAACGGCGCGCCGGGCTGGTCACGACCCGAGCGATCCCGCTGGCCGCCAGCGCCGCCCGCATCGGCTCCAGCGCCGCCACGCCCGCCGGGCTGAGGTCGACGTCGAGCCGCCCGTAGCAGATGCCCGGGGTCACATCGGGCGCGGGGTGGCGCACCAGGATCACGTGCATGCTACAGCATAAGCCCGCCGCGCCGGGAGGCCAGGGCGCCTTCGACCCTGCCTTCCAAGCAGACCTCCTCCGCCTCTTCCGCTGGCGCCGCGACGTGCGCCAGTTCCGCACCGACCCGGTCGACGACGCTCTCTTCCGCAGCGTTACCGCCGCCGCCTGGCTCGCTCCCTCCGTCGGCCTGAGCCAGCCCTGGCGCTTCGTCACCGTCGACGACCCGGTCCGGCGCGCCGCCATTCGCGCCAATTTCGCCCGCTGCAACCAGGCGGCGCTCGACGCTCAGCGGGGCGAGCGCGCCGCGCTCTACGCCCGCCTCAAGCTGGCCGGCCTCGATCAGGCCCCCCGGCACCTCGCCGTCTTCGCCGAACCCGACCCGGCCCAGGGCAGCGGCCTCGGCCGCCAGACGATGGCCCAAACCGTCGCGTACTCGGCCGTGCTCGCGATCCACACGCTCTGGCTCGCCGCGCGCGCCGCCGGCCTGGGGCTCGGCTGGGTCTCCATCCTCGAGCCGGACGCGGTCAACGCCACGCTCGACATCTCGCCTGGCTGGCAGTTCATCGCCTATCTCTGCCTCGGCTTCCCCGCCGCCGAGAGCGACACCCCCGCGCTCGAGACCGCCGGCTGGGAGCAGCGCCGCGCTCCGACAACTGAGACGTTACTGCGCCGCTGATGGCGCCGCCGCCGCCGATCGGGCAGGTTTGCTGCCCGTGAGCCGCCAGGAGGAAAGCGTGTCAGCAACGACGTATCAGCCAGAGATGGATCGCGCGGTCCGTCACTTGGTTGGCAACTACAACCCCAAGGGCAGCCGCACCGGCTGGCTCATGATGGCCTCCATCCTCGTCGAGGCCTGGGACCTCTACTCCATCGCGTTCGTGCTGGTGTTCATCCGCGAGCAATACCAGCCGGACCCGCTGCTGCTCGGCCTGGCCGCGGCCGGCACCCAGGGCGGCGCGCTTATCGGCGCGATCCTGGGCGGCTGGCTGTCCGACAAGATCGGCCGCCGGGTCATGTTCCTGGCGACGATGATCCTGTTCATCGTGCTCGCGATCGCGCAGGCCTTCGTGACGAGCGTGGCGCTGCTCGTGATTGTCCGCATCCTGCTCGGCATCCCGCTCGGGAGCGACATCTCCAACGGCTACACCTACATCATGGAATCGATGCCCAAGGGCGAGCGCGAGGTGATGGGCAACCGCTGGCAGTTCATGTTCGCCGTGGGCGAGGTCATGACGCTGGCCGTCATCTCCATCTTCATCGCGATCAACATCGACCACGAGCTGGTCTGGCGCATCACCCTCGGCCTCGGCGCGGTCCCGGCGCTCGTCATCCTGCTGATGCGGCACGACCTGCCGGAAACCGCCGTCTGGCTCATCCGCCACGGACGGTTCCGCGAGGCCAAGCGGGTCTCGATGTCGATGTTCTCCGACGACCTGCCCATGCTGCCGGACGAGGACATCGTGATCGAAAAGCCGAGGCCGAGCGCCTTCATCAACGACCTCCGCAAAGACCCGGTCCGCTGGCGCGCTACGCTCTACGGCTACATCGCGTGCTTCTGCCAAGGCGCCGAGTTCTCGACCTTCGGCTTCTACCTGCCCGTCATCTTCCTCCTGGTTGGCGTCTCATCGTTGCTCGGCAACAACCTGGTGCTGATGGCGCTGTTCTCGCTGGCTGCCGTGTCCGGCTGGGTCGGGCCGCTCATCACGCCGAAGATCGGCCAGCGCGGCATCGCGATCGCCGGGTTCGCCATCGTCCTGGTGGCGCTTCTGGTCGCGGCCTACGCGCTCTACGCCGGGGTGAACTGGCTGCTGCCGATCGCGGCTGCGGCGATGCTCTGGGGCCACTATTGGGACGCGTCGAACTGCATGACGATCCCCACCGTGGTCGCCAAGCCGGAATACCGCGGCACGGCGAGCGGCTTCGCCTACATGTTCGTCAAGCTGCCGTCGTTCCTGGCGATCTTCCTGTTCCCATCGCTATTCGCGGCGGTCGGTCAGGCCACAGCGACGCTGATGGTCGCCATCTTCCCGCTGGTCGGGCTGATCTCGGCGCTGTTCATCCTGCCTGAGATCTACGGCTACGAGCAGGATAGCTGAACCGCTCCTCCATGGCCCGGCGCGCCTCGGCCGCCGGGCTCGTGAGCGCCTCGACGTCGGCATAGGTCACCGCGCTCCCGCATGCGACGTCGCGGGTCAGGCGGACGCCATGGGCGAGCCCCATCGGTAGCGCGCCAAGCTCCAGACTGTCGGTCGCCGGCATCAGCCGGCCCCATACCGTGTAGCCCCCCTCGCCATCCAGCATCTCGCCCGCGCGAAGGTCCCGCTTGGCGGTCGCCGCCACGTCGCCGCGGAACCCGTGCGCCTGCCCGGTCGGTTCGCCCCTGAGTGCGGCCGACAGCACGGAGACGTTCAGCTCGAGGCCGATCAGGTGATAGGGCTTGAACATCGCCGCATACCGCCCGCTCGCATCCGTCCGCAGCCCGTATTGCTTGAAGCACGAAGCCGCATAGTCGTTCGGCGCTTCGAACACCGCATACACACCCCAGCGCAAGTCCCGATGCACCGGCCGCCCGTCGCGCTCGACCGACGAGACGACCTCGACCGTGCCGGACCGCTCGAGGATGCCGCCCGCCTCGCGCGGACGCAGCACGTGCGGCAGGTCGTCCGCGCCGCAGGGCGGGAACGCCAGTCCGGCCGACGGCACCTCCAGGTCGCACGCATTGGCGATCGCCGCCATCTCGATCGCCGACTTCGTCCCGTCCAGAAATGAATTGAACATCTGCGGATTCATCCCGCCCGCCTTCGCCTCGTCCGCCGACAGCCCGTAATGGCGCCAAACGTCGTCGGGCGTGACCGCGTGATAGATCGGCAGATACTTCGTGCCCTTGCCGGCGCACACGACCGAAAAGCCGCAAGCGCGCGCCCAGTCGACGATCTCGGCCGTCAGCGCCGGCTGATCGCCGTAAGCCAGCGAGTAAACCACGCCCGCCTCCTGCGCCTCCGCCGCCAGCAGCGGCCCGCAGAGCGCGTCCGCCTCGACGTTGACCATGACGACGTGCTTGCCGGCCGCAAACGCCGCGCGCGCGTGCACGATGCCCGCCGCCGGGTTGCCGGTCGCCTCGATGACGACCTCCACGTCATCGCCGCCGATCGCCGCCCGCGCATCATCGGTGAAGCGCGTTGCCCCGATCCGCTCCTCGTCCCACCCCACCGTCCGGCAGGCGGCCCGGGCGCGGTCCGGCGACAAATCGGCGATCGCCGCCACCTCGAGCCCACGCGTCGTCGGCACCTGGGCCAGGAACATCGAGCCGAACTTGCCCGCCCCGACCAACGCCACCCGCACCGGCCGCCTTGCATCGGCGCGGGCCGCAAGAAGACGAGACAGGTTCACGCCACACCCCGTTCGCGGCTGGACATCGCGCCCCTCATTCGGTGTTCTCCCCGTTTTGCCCAAACTTGGACGCCCCCGCCATGCTGCGCAACTCGGGCCAAACCTTCTTCACCGCCGACACCCATTTCGGCCACGCCGGCGCGCGGGCGCTCTACCGCCGTCCGTTCGCGGACGTCGACGAGATGGACCGGGCTCTGGTCGCTGCGTGGCAGGACCGGGTCGGGCCGGACGACACCGTCTGGCATCTCGGCGACTTCGCCGTCCGCCATCCCGATCCGGCCGGGCTACTGGCCGAACTGCCGGGGACGAAGCACCTCGTCTTCGGCAACAACGACCCGGCCCCAATCCGCAGCCTCCCCGGCTGGGCCAGCGTCGTCGGTTTGGCCGAACTCGTGGCCGACGACGTCCCGCTCATCTTGTGCCACTACGCCCTGCGCACCTGGCCCGGCCAGGCGAAAGGCGCCCTCAATCTGCACGGGCACAGCCACGGCCGGCTGAAGCCGATCCCCGGCCAGTTCGACGTCGGCGTCGACGCCCAGAACTTCCGGCCGGTCACGCTCGCTGAAATACTCAGTTCGCGATGAATTAAGATCGACCAGGGCAGTGATCTGCGATTACGGTTTCGCATCGCCCCGAAGAGGGTGGCAGGCAGGGAGCGATTGAACGTCGGCGATCCTACCGCTGCATTCGCGCTTTGTGCCCGGCCAAGCAGTGGGAGAACGGAGCTTGCCTGACGACCGCACGCCGCTTCTCGAAATGCGCGGCATCTCCAAGACCTTCCCCGGCGTCAAGGCGCTGAACGGCGTCGACCTCCGCGCCTGGGGCGGCGAGGTCATGTCGATCATGGGCGAGAACGGCGCCGGCAAATCGACGCTGATGAAGATCCTCTCCGGCGCCTACCAGGCCGACCCGGGCGGCGAGATCCTGATCGACGGCAAGCCCGTCGCCATCACCGACCCGATCGCGGCCAAGCGCTTCGGCATCTCGATCATCTACCAGGAGCTGGCGCTGGCGCCGAACCTGACGGTCGCCGAGAACATCTTCCTCGGCCACGAACCCTCGCGCTTCGGCATGATCGACCGCGGCGCCATGGAGCGCGATTGCGCCCCGGTGCTCGAGCGGCTCGGCGCTCCGTTCACGCCCAAGACCCCGGTCGGCACCCTTTCGATCGCCGAGCAGCAGCTGGTCGAGATCGCCCGCGCGCTCCACGCCCAATCCCGCATCCTGGTGCTCGACGAACCCACCACGGCGCTCTCCGCCCGCGAGACCGAACGGCTCTTCGCGCTCATCCGCCAACTCCGCGCCGACGGCATCGCGCTGCTCTACATCAGCCACCGCATGGCCGAAATCTACGAGCTGTCCGACCGCGTCTCCGTGCTGCGGGATGGCACCTATGTCGGCACGCTCGACCGCGACAACCTCAGCGCCGACGCGCTGGTCAAGATGATGGTCGGACGCGACCTCTCGAGCTTCTACACGAAGGACCACGCCGCTGCCGCCGAGCGCGGAAACGTGGTCCTCGAGGTGCGCGGCATGACCGATGGCGGGCGGCGCGTGCAGCCCTGCAGCTTCGTGCTGCATCGGGGCGAGGTGCTGGGGATAGCCGGCCTGGTCGGCTCCGGCCGCACCGAGCTCGCCCGACTCATCTACGGCGCGGACCGCAAGACCGGCGGCCAAATCGTGCTCGACGGCGACCCGGTCGACATCACCCAACCCTCCGACGCGCTCGGCCACGGCCTGGCCTACCTCACCGAAGACCGCAAGGCGCTCGGCCTCTTCCTCGACCTCTCCTGCGGCACCAACATCAACGTCGGCGTGATCCAGCGCGACGCCAAAGCGGGCGGCACGCTCGACCTGCGGGCCGCCAAGCGCCGGTCGGAGCAGGCCTTCGCCGCCATGCGCGTCCGCGCCGCGAGCCCGGCCGTCACCGTCGGCAGCCTCTCCGGCGGCAATCAGCAAAAGGTCCTCCTGTCCCGCTGGCTCGAAATCGGACCCAAAGTGCTGATCCTCGACGAGCCCACCCGCGGCGTCGACATCGGCGCGAAATCGGAAATCTACCGCATCATCGACGAGCTCGCGCAGCGCGGTATCGGCATCATCGTGATCTCGAGCGAGCTGCCGGAGATCATCGGCGTCTGCGACCGCGTCCTGGTCATGCGCGAGGGCCGCATCGCCGGCGAGGTCGGCGGGCCCGGCGGCGAGCCCATCACGCAAGAGAACATCATGACCTACGGGACCGGCATCTCCGTGGCCGCTTAAGAGGGAGGACACCATGGACAAGGCCGACCCAACGACGGCCGTGAGCCGGCCTGCCAGCGGAGCCGGGCTCTCGGCCAAGCAGGTCCGGTTGCGCAGCACGCTGCAGGCGCTCGGGATGCTGCCGGTGCTCGTCATCCTGGCGATCGCCTTCCACTACTTCAGCGACGACCGGTTCCTCACCGCCCAGAACATCGGCATCGTCCTGCAGCAGGCCGCGATCAACACGGTTCTGGCCGCCGGCATGACCTTCGTGATCCTGACCGGCGGCATCGACATCTCCGTCGGCTCGATCCTGGCGGCCTCCGCAATGGCGGCGCTGCTGGCCTCGCTGGTCGACGGCTGGGGCTGGCTCGGTCTGCCGGCCGCGCTGCTGACGGGGTTGGCGTTCGGGCTGGTCAACGGCGGGCTGATCGCCTTTGGCAAGCTGCCGCCCTTCATCGTGACGCTCGGCTCGCTCACCGCCGTCCGCGGCATCGCCCGGCTGATGGGCGGCGACACGACGGTCTTCAACCCAGACCTGGCCTTCGCTGTCATCGGCAACGCGAGCCTCCCACTCTTCCCCGGCTTCGGCATCCCGATGCTGGCGATCATCGCGATCGTCGTGATCCTGATCTCGTGGTGGGTGCTGCGCCGCACCGTGCTCGGTGTCTGGATCTACGCCGTCGGCGGCAACCCGGCCGCGGCACGCCTCTCCGGTATCAAGGTCTGGCAGATCCTGCTGTTCGTCTACGCGGTCTCTGGGCTGTGCGCCGGGTTGGGCGGCGCCATGGCCGCCGCGCGGCTCTTTGCGGCCAACGGCCTGCAGCTCGGGCAAAGCTACGAGCTCGACGCGATCGCGGCCGTGATCCTGGGCGGCACGAGCTTCGTGGGCGGCATCGGCTCGATCTGGGGCACGCTGGTCGGCGCACTCATCATCGCGGTGCTGTCCAACGGCCTCGTGCTCGTCGGCGTGTCCGACATCTGGCAGTTCATCATCAAGGGCTTGGTCATCATCGGCGCCGTGGCGCTCGACCGGTTGCGGCTGCAAGGTGGCGCCCGTACGTGATCGGCCAACGCGCGCGCCGGGTCACGCCCCACCCGCCGGCCGCGTCGACTCGGGGCGAAAACACGGAGGAGACCTCATGCTGAAGAACATCCTGCTCGCCGGCGCCGCGTTCGCCCTGCTCGCCGGCGCCGCGTCCGCCAAGGAACTGAAGTCGATCGGGATCACGGTGGGCTCGCTCGGTAACCCGTATTTCGTGGCACTCGCCAAGGGGGCCGAAGCGGAGGCCAAATCCATCAACCCGGCCGTGAAGGTCACCACCGCGTCGGCCGATTACGACCTGAACAAGCAATTCACGCAGATCGACAACTTCATCTCCTCCGGGGTCGACCTGATCCTCGTGAACGCTGCCGACCCGCGCGCCATCGCGCCCGCCATCAAGCGGGCGCAGGCCGCCGGCGTCGTCGTCGTCGCCGTCGACGTCGCGGCAGCCGGCGCGGACGCAACGGTGCAGACCAACAACGTCCAAGCCGGGGAGATCGCCTGCCAATACATGGTCGACAAGATCGGCGGCAAAGGCGACGTCATCATCGAGAACGGGCCGCAGGTCTCCGCCGTGATCGACCGCGTCAAGGGCTGCAAGGACGTACTGGCCAAGCATCCCGACATCAAGGTGCTGTCCTCCGACCAGGATGGGAAGGGATCGCGCGAGGGCGGCATGGCGGCGATGCAGGGCTATCTGACCCGGTTCCCCACCATCAACGGCGTCTTCACCATCAACGATCCGCAGGCGATCGGCAGCGACCTGGCAGCCCGGCAGCTGAATCGGACGGGGATCACCATCGTCTCGGTCGACGGCGCGCCGGACATCGTCGGCGCGCTGAAGGGCAACACGCAGATCCAGTCCTCCTCCAGCCAGGACCCGATGGAGATGGGCAAGCTCGGCGTGAAGGTCGGCTACGACATCATGAACGGCAAGAAGCCGGCTGACCCGGTGACGCTGATGCAATCCAAGCTCGTGACCCGGGACAACGTCGGCCAGTATCCCGGCTGGTCGCACTAGAGGCGTCGGTCGTTGGCCGAGATCGTCTGCCTGGGCGAGCTGCTGATCGACTTCGTGCCGACTGTCACGGGCGTCGGACTGGAAGCGGCTGAAACCTTTCGCAAGGCGGCCGGCGGCGCGCCGGCCAACGTCGCGGTCGGCCTCGCCCGGCTCGGCGTCGCAAGCGCCTTCATGGGCAAGGTCGGGGAGGATGGCTTCGGCCGCTTCCTCGCCGACACGCTCCGCCAGGCCGGCGTCGACACCCGCCCGCTCGTGTTCGCGCCCGGCGCTCCGACCTCGCTCGCCTTCGTGTCGCTCGCCGCCGACGGCGACCGGGAGTTCCTTTTCTACCGGCACACCGCCGCCGACACCCTGTTCGCGCCGGAAGAGGTCGACGACGCGGCACTCCGTGATTGCTCGATCCTGCACTATGGCTCGATCAGCCTGATCGGCGAGCCCTCCCGCAGCGCGACCCTCTACGCGATCGAGCGGGCCCGGCACCACGGCGTGCGCCGCAGCTACGACCCCAATCTTCGGCTTGCGCTCTGGCCGGACGCCGACGCCGCCCGGGAAGGCATGCGGCTCGGGCTCCGCCACGCCGAGATCGTGAAGATCGGGGCCGAAGAGGTCGAGTTCCTCACCGGCGAGACGGATGTGGCGCGCGGCGTGCGGTCACTGTGGCACGCCGACCTGCTGCTCATGGCCGTGACCGCCGGCAAGGAGGGCTGCCGCTGGTTCACCCGGGAGGCGAGCGGCGCCGTGCCGGGCTACGCCGTCACCGCGATCGATGCGACCGGGGCAGGGGACGCGTTCATGGCCGGGCTGCTGGCCGAATGGCTGCGCACGCCGGACCCGCTGGCCGACCCGGCGACGCTCGACCGCATCTGCCGCGTCGCCAACGCGGCAGGCGCGGTCACCACCACCGCCCGCGGCGCGATCCCGTCGCTCCCCGACCGCGCGGCGATCGATCGGCTGATAGCTTCTTAGGGCTTTCCCAGAACGCTGCCGCTCAGCTTCTCGCTGAATTTGGCGATCGCGGTGTGGTCCTGGCCTGGGCCGAGCAGGGCGGCCGCACTCGCCCACATCTCGCGGCAAAGCGCGGCAAACGGGGTCGGCGTCGCCGTGTCGCGGCCGACTTCCAGCGCGATGCCGAGGTCTTTCGCCATCAGATCGAGGCCGAAGCCGGAGTCGAAAGAGCGCGAGAGGACGAACTGCTTGAGCTTCTTCTGCGTGCTGTTGTTCATGCCGGTCGACGCATTCAGCACGTCCACCATCAGCCCCGCCTCGAGCCCGAACCGCTGACCGATCAGCAACGCCTCGGCGGCGATCAGAAACCCCCCCGCCGAAACCAGGTTGTTCAGGGCCTTCATCGCCTGCCCGGCGCCCACCCCGCCGCAGCGATGGATCGACGAGCCCATGGCGCGCAATAGAGGCTCGGCGCGATCGAGATCCGCTTCCGCCCCGCCCGCCAGGATCGCGAGTTCGCCCGTCTTGGCGCGGGGAACGCCGCCGGACACGGGGCAGTCGATCATGCCGACATCGGCTTGCGCGAGTTGCTCGGCAAGCTGTCGCGTTACGCCCGGCACGCCCGAGGACATTTCGACGACGAGGCTCCCCGGCGCCAGATGCGGCAGAATTTCCGCCACCACGGCCGCCACCTGCTTGCTGGTCGGCAGCATGGTGATGACGGCCTCAGCGCCGCTCGCCGCCGCCGCCGCGGTCGGATGACCGGAGCCCCCTACCTCGGCTTGAAACTGGCGCGCGCGGTCCGGGCCGGCATCGGCCACCGCAACCTCGAACCCGGCGCGCAGGAGATTGGCCGCCATCGGCCATCCCATGTTGCCGATCCCGATGACCGCCACGCGCTTGATCGGCACGGTCACACCAGCTTGGTCAGGCGCATTCTGCATCGCGCCGTCATACCGGCTGGACCGTTGCGCAGCAATCGGGGCGGTCAGGCCGGGCCCACCACGTGGAAGGCCGAACCCGTGTTGGCCGCCGTGCCGCCCGGATGCAACCACGGGATCGTTCGGACGGCCGCGCTGCTCCCCGCCCATTGGTCGAGCACCGTGATGCCGTGCTGATCCTGCCCGAGGTAGATCGCGGCATGGCTGCTGCCGTCCGTCGCGTTCGCATACCGGTTGTCGCCGTCGAACGTGGCGATCGGCGTGCCCGGCGCGAGCGCCCGGTTGCCCTGTACCGGCTCCCCGGCTGTCCAACTGGAGGCCGGGCCGAGCGAGGGGTTCGCCGCCTTGACCAGTGCCACGCATTGCCCGCTGCCGACGGACCGGCCGATGAAGCTCCCCAGATTGGGACCGGTTGGCGCCGCCGAGGGGGCGGGCGCGCTGTCCACCACGCAGGCCGAGGCAGGCGGCGAGATCGGCTGCATCGCGCCCAGGCCGGACATCAGCGGCACGCTGAAGGCCGGCCCCGACGCCGCCGAGCGGGTGCGCTGCCGCTGCCGCTCCTGCTCTTGCACCGCCGTGATCATCCTGCCTCCCGACCCATGACGCGATCGTAGCGGCAGAATCTTACCCGGGGCTTAACGGCTCGAAAGTCACCAGTTCGAGGCCCTCCTCGACCAAATCCCCCGCCTGCGCCCGGAGGGCGGCCACCGTGCCATCCCGCGGCGCCGCCAGCCTTATCTGCACCTTCATCGCCTCCAGCAGCAGCAGCACATCCCCTTTGGCGACGCTCGCCCCCACCGCCGTATGCACGCTCACGACCCGGCCCGGCATCGGCGCCACCAGCCGCTCGTCACCCCCGCCGCTCCCCGCAGCCGGCGCCAGCCGGTCCACCACCGCCAGCGGCCAGGTTTTCCCGTCCAGGAACACCGTCAGCGCCGAGCCCGACCCGGCCACCACCGCCGCCGCGCGCACGCCGTCGAGCCAAGCCGCTCCGGCCACGAGCCGCACGGTGACGGAGCTTTCTCCCTCGGTGACGACCAGCGACCCGCCCGGCTGCGGCGCACAGCGCAGCACCGTCGCCGCCTCGCCATCCCGCAGCGTCACCTCTTGCGTGCCGGCCCCATTCAGCCGCCAGGCGGAGGTCGCCGCCCACGGGCTATGCGGGTCCGCCCGGAGCCCCGCCACGGCCAGCGCCGCCGTCCCGCGGCGCTCGAGCAGGGCTGCGGCGGCCAGCGCCAGCGCGGCCAGCGGCGCGCCGTTTGCCTCGGCCCCGAGCAACTCCGGATGCTTGCCCAAGTAGCCCGTGTCGAACCGTCCGGCCGCAAAACCCGGGCTCGCCACCACCGCGCGAAGCAAATCAAGGTTCGTCTGCACCCCGGCGACCTCATACTCCGCCAGTGCCGCCCCCATCCGCCGCAGCGCCTCCGCCCGCGTCGGGCCGTGCGTAATCAGCTTGGCGATCATCGGGTCGTAATGGACCGAAATGACGTCGCCCTGCCGCACGCCGGTATCGACGCGGATGCCCGGACGGGCCTCCGGCTGCCGCAAGTGGTGCAGCGTGCCGGTGCTGGGGCGGTAGTCGCGGGCCGGGTCCTCGGCATAGAGCCGCACCTCGATCGCGTGGCCATCGATCGCCAGCGCATCCTGCAGCAACGGCAGCCGCTCGCCGGCCGCGACGCGGAACTGCCACTCCACGAGATCCTGGCCGGTGATCGCCTCGGTCACCGGGTGCTCGACCTGCAGCCGCGTGTTCATCTCCATGAAGAAGAACGCGTCACCCTCGGCGATGAACTCGACGGTGCCCGCCCCCTCGTAACCGATCGCGCGGGCGGCGTCGCAGGCGGCCTTGCCCATCGCGGCGCGGCGTTCGAGCGGCATGCCGGGCGCCGGCGCCTCCTCGATGATCTTCTGATGCCGCCGCTGAATGGAGCAATCGCGCTCGAACAGGTGGACGACGTTGCCGTGCCGGTCCGCGAACACCTGGATCTCGATATGGCGGGGCGCGGTCAAGTAGCGCTCGACCAGCACCTGGTCGTCCCCGAACGAGGCCCGCGCCTCGCCCTGCGCCAGCGCCAGCGCCTCTGCGAACGCCGCGGGCGCGGTCACGACGCGCATTCCCTTGCCGCCGCCGCCCGCCGACGCCTTGATCAGAACGGGGTAACCGATGCGCTCCGCCTCCGCCGCGAGCAGCGCCGGGTCCTGCCCCTCGCCATGGTAGCCCGGCACCAGCGGCACGCCCGCGTGCGCCATCAACGCCTTGGCCGCCGATTTGCCGCCCATCGCGCGGATCGCGGCCGGCGGCGGGCCGATGAACACCAGCCCGGCCGCGGCGCAGTCTTCGGCGAACGCCGCGTTCTCCGACAAGAAGCCATAGCCCGGATGGATCGCCTGCGCGCCGCTGCGCCGGGCGGCGTCCAGCACGCGCGCCCCGTCCAGATAGCTCGCGCGCGACGGCGCCGGGCCGATCGGGTAGGCATCGTCGGCCATCTCGACATGCAGTGCCCCGCGGTCCGCCTCCGAGAACACCGCGACCGTGCGGATCCCCATCCGGCGCGCCGTGCGCATCACCCGGCAAGCGATCTCCCCGCGATTGGCGATCAGAATCTTCTCAAACATCCCGCCTCACATCCGGAACACGCCGAAGCGCGTGCCCTCCGCCCAGGGCTCGGCGGGCGCATTCAGGCTGGCCGACAACGCCAGTGCGAGCGTCATCCGCGTGTCCGCGGGCGCGATCACCCCGTCATCCCAGAGCCGGGCGGAGGCGTAGTAGGGATTGCCCTGCGCCTCGTATTGCGCCTCGATCGGGGCCTTGAACGCGGCCTCGTCTTCCGCCGGCCAGGTCCCGCCGCGCGCCTCGATGGCGTCCCGCCGGATCTGCGACAGCACGCTCGCGGCCTGCGTGCCACCCATCACCGAGATGCGCGCGTTCGGCCACATCCACAGGAAGCGCGGCGAGAACGCCCGCCCGCACATCCCGTAATTGCCCGCCCCGAAGCTGCCGCCGATGATGACGGTGAATTTCGGCACCGGCGCCGTCGCGACGGCGGTGACCAGCTTCGCACCGTCCTTCGCGATCCCGCCCGCCTCGTATTTCCGCCCCACCATGAACCCAGTGATGTTCTGCAGGAAGATGAGCGGGATCCCGCGCTGGGCGCACAGCTCGATGAAATGGGCGCCCTTCTGCGCGCTCTCGCTGAACAGGATGCCGTTATTGGCCACGATCCCTACAGGGTATCCCCACACCCGCGCGAAGCCGGTCACCAGCGTCGTGCCGTAAAGCCGCTTGAACTCGTCGAACTCGCTGTCGTCGACCAGCCGGGCGATCACCTCCCGGACGTCGTAGGGCTCGCGCGGGTCCGCCGGAATGAGGGCGTCGATCTCCGCCGGGTCGAAGCGGGGCGGGGCGGGCGCGTGCACGGCAAAGGGCGGCCGCTTGGGACGGCCGCCGAGGTTGCGCACAATGCTGCGCGCGATGCCGAGGGCGTGGCCGTCGTTGTCGGCCAGGTGGTCAGCCACGCCGGAGGTGCGCGCGTGCAGGTCGCCGCCGCCGAGATCTTCGGCCGTGACGATCTCGCCCGTCGCGGCTTTGACCAGCGGCGGGCCGCCCAGGAAAATGGTGCCCTGGTTGCGCACGATGATGCTCTCATCGGCCATCGCCGGCACGTAGGCGCCCCCCGCCGTGCAACTGCCCATGACGGCGGCGATCTGCGGTATACCAGCAGCCGACATCTGCGCCTGGTTGTAGAAGATCCGCCCGAAATGGTCGCGGTCGGGGAACACCTCGTCCTGGTTCGGCAGATTCGCCCCGCCGGAATCGACGAGATAGAGGCAGGGCAGGCGGTTCTGCAGCGCAATCTCCTGCGCCCGCAAATGCTTCTTGACCGTGACGGGGAAGTAGGTCCCGCCCTTCACCGTCGCATCGTTGGCCACGATCACGCATTCCTGGCCCTCGACGACGCCCAGGCCGGTGATGATGCCGGCGGCGGGGATCGGCTCGCCATACATCCCGTGTGCGGCGAGTTGGCTGAACTCGAGAAAAGGGGAGGCCGGGTCGATCAGCGCGCGCACCCGGTCGCGCGGCAGGAGCTTGCCGCGGGAGAGGTGACGCTGCCGGGCCGTCTCGCCGCCGCCCTGGCGGATCGTCTCCGCGACGTCGCGGAGTTCCTGGACGAGGGCGCCCATGCGCTCGCGGTTCGCGGACACTGTCGGCGCGCGCGGGTCGAGCGGCGTCCCAATCGATGCCATTCAGTCTCCTCCTGCGGGGCAGCATAGCGACGCTGCCCGGAAGAGGAAGGCGGTTACGCCCGGCGGCGGAGCAGCCCGGCCCCGACGAGCCCGCCGGCGAGCAGCAGCAGCGAAGCCGGCTCCGGCACCGGCGCGAAAGCGACGCCGCGCACCTTGGTGCCGGGCGCCGCGGTGTAGATCGTGGTGAACGTGTCGCTCCCGGCCGCGGCGCCGCGCGTGCTTTGTGCGATCGGGTCGGTGACGCTGAACAGATAGGTCTGATCGAGCTCACCCGGCGTGGCGTTGGTGGCGTAGAACGTCGCCTGGCCGTTGATCAGCATGCCGGTCAGGCCGATCAACCCGCTGGTGCCTGTTGTTGCGGCATTGCTGCCGCTGAAATTCGGCACGAGCGGCAGGCCGTCGTAGATGTCGTACTGGAACGTCCAGACGCCGTTGATGAGCTCCCACTTCTGAAGCCCGCCGACACCGACGCCTGCCTTGCCGATATTGCCGTTCTTGGGGTTCCCGGAGTCGGCGACGTAGAGGTACTGGTTGCCGGTGGCCGGGTCCGTGAGGAAGACGTAATCCTCCGGGCTGAGATAGGCGGAATTGCCCGCGCCCCGGCTATTGTTGACCTTGTTGAACGAGGCGGCGCTCAGGTTGAGCGACGGGCCGATCCCGGCCAGCGCCGTCGGGGCGCTGGCGCCCGTGGGCAGCGCGGTCGCGAACCGGTCGATCTCCGTGTTCTGGGCGCCGGCCGCCCCGTTGTTGTCGCGCGAGGCGTAGAGCGCGCCATTCTGGATGCTGACGCTGCGGAAATCGGTCGATCCGGTGATCTGGGTCGGCGCGGTCGAGGTCGTGCCGTCCTTGACGTAGAACACGCCCTGGGTGGCGGTGTCGGTCTTCGAGGCGCCCTGCCCGGCGATGTAGAAGCTCGTGCCGTCCACCGTCGCGACGCTGCGCGGGTTGTTCTGGTCGAAGGCGTTGTAGAGGGCCGTGCTGGTGTCGACAGCTCCGCTCACGTTGATGTCGGCGATGACGCGGGGGACGGCCGTCACCGCGCCGCCCGGCACGCTGGTCGTCTGCGCCAGCGCGGCATTGCCATACACCGCCGCACCCCCCGCATTGAAGGTAGCAGCGTTCACGCCGTAGCCGGCGATGACGAGCGATTGGCCATTCGCCGATAGGTGTAGCAGGCCCTCGGAGGAGGAGCCGTATTCGCCGGAGATGGCGTAGTTGGAGCCCGACGCCGTCTGCGGCAGCAGCATGGAACCGACCACCGTCCCGGTCGTGGTCAGCTCGATCAGCTGGATCGGCGAAGCCTGGTTGTCACCTGGCGC
Organism: Acetobacteraceae bacterium; assembly: GCA_032249615.1. Lineage (GTDB taxonomy): Bacteria > Pseudomonadota > Alphaproteobacteria > Acetobacterales > Acetobacteraceae > JAVVHH01. The sequence continues at coordinate 14,841 of JAVVHH010000011.1, read as the reverse complement.
GGAGCCGTCGACGTTGCCGACGACGCTAACGATGAGGTCTCCGGCGTTGAACGGCAACGCCTCGGCGCGCACGGCGGCCAGGAGGGCGCAACCGGCGCACACGGTCGCAAGCAGCATCCGTCGGGTCGAAAACAAGCCCAGTCTCCTGTCGGCAACATACGAGTCACCGCGTAGACGAGATCACGCGACGGTGAAACCCGGGCTTCGTGTCATGTTTGTGACATCACCCGCTGGCGTCGCCGCCGCCGATCGCGGGGCTACATGTCCTTCTCGTCGGACTCCGGCTCCACCTCGATATCGGCGCCGATCGGATCCGCCTCGTCCTCGAGGTCGGAGGTATCCTCCAGCACGTCCTCGCTTTCCTCGTCGTCAGCGACCTCGACGTCGGTCTCGGCGTCCTCCAGACCCGGCGCGGGGACCTTCTTCAACAGGCGCTTGTCTTCCAGCACGTTGCCGCCGGCGCGACGCAGGCGCGGCTGCTCCTGTGGCTGCTCGGTCCCGCACTTGGGGCAAACGGCAGGCACTTTGTTCAGATCATAGAAACGGACGCCGTCGTTGACGCAGGTCCGCTTGGTGCCGAGTTCGGGCTTTGCCATCTCGCTCTCGAAACGCTTTCGGTAGAGGCGGCGGCGATTCTCGCCCTGCTGGTGCCAGTCAGGACGATCGCAGCCTAGAAGGGGGCGGGCCATGCCACTGCCGGGCGGCAGTGTCAAACACAAGCTGTCACGCCTGGCCGCCACATGGTAAGCGCGCCGCCATGGATCAAGCGCTCCACCCGCTCACCGCCCGCCGCGCCGACGCGCCCCTGCAGGGCACGATCGCCGTTCCCGGCGACAAGAGCATCAGCCACCGGGCGTTGATGTTCGCCGGCCTGGCGGTCGGCGAAACGGTCATCACCGGGCTGCTGGAAGGCGAGGACGTGCTGCGTACGGCCGCCGCCATGCGCGCGCTGGGGGCCGACGTGCTTCGCGAGGCCGGCGGACGCTGGCGCGTGGCCGGGCGCGGCATTGGCGGGCTGCGCGAGCCGGACGACGTGCTCGACATGGGCAATTCCGGCACGGCCGCGCGGCTGTTGTGCGGGATCATCGCGACGCATGACCTGTTCGCGGTCATGACGGGCGATGCCAGTCTGCGCCGCCGCCCGATGCGGCGGGTGACGGACCCGCTCGCCCAGTCGGGCGCCGTGTTCAGCGGGCGGGAAGGCGGCCGACTGCCCCTGGCGATCCGCGGCGCCCGCTCGGCGATGCCGCTCGACTACGTGCTGCCCGTGCCCTCCGCGCAGGTGAAATCGGCGGTGCTGCTGGCCGGGCTGAACGCGCCGGGCTGGACCCGCGTCGAGGAGAAGGAGGCCACCCGCGACCACACCGAGCGCATGCTGCGGCATTTCGGCGCGGAAGTGCTCGTCGAGCCGAACGGCGCCGGCCGCATCGCGTCGGTCCGCGGCCAGCCGGAGCTGCGCGCCGCCGACGTGCTCGTCCCCGGCGACCCCTCGTCGGCCGCCTTCCCGCTCGTGGCCGCCGCGACCGTGCCGGGCTCGGAGGTCACGGTGCGGGGCGTCGCGCTGAACGAGGCGCGCACCGGCCTGTTCCGCACGCTTCAGGAGATGGGCGCCTCGCTCGCGATCGACGGGCGCCGCGTGGAAGGTGGCGAGGATGTCGGCGACATCACCGTCATCTACACGGCGCTGCGCGGCATCGACGTGCCGCCCGAGCGCGCGCCCAGCATGATCGACGAATACCCGGTGCTTGCCGTGGCCGCCGCCAGCGCGCAGGGCATCACCCGTCTGCACGGCCTGGGCGAATTGCGCGTGAAGGAAAGCGACCGCCTCGCCGCGACCGCCTCCCTCCTGGCCGTCAACGGCGTCAAGGTCGAGATCGAGGGCGACACGCTGATCGTCCACGGGCAGGGCACGCCCGCCGGCGGTGGGCTCGTCGTGACCCACATGGACCACCGGATCGCCATGAGCGCCCTTGTTCTCGGCCTGGCCTGCGCCGAGCCGGTGCGGATCGACGATTCCGGCTTCATCGCAACCAGCTTCCCGGGCTTCGTCGAGCTGATGCAGGGGCTCGGCGCGACCATCGGCGCATGAGCCTGATCATCGCCATCGACGGCCCGGCCGCGGCAGGGAAGGGGACCCTCGCCCGCCGTCTCGCCCAGGCGCTCGGCCTGCCGCATCTGGATACCGGGTTGCTCTACCGCGCCGTGGGCCGCCGCGCGCTCGACGCCGGCGACGACCCGGCCGACGCGGCGCTCGCCGAAACCCACGCCCTCGCCCTCGAGCCGGCCGACCTGGCCCGCCCCGACCTCCGCGGCCCCGCCGCCGATGCCGCCGCCAGCGCCGTCGCCCGCCATCCCGGCGTGCGCGCCGCGCTGCTCGCCTTCCAGCGCCGGTTCCCCGGCGGCACCGGCGCGGTGCTGGACGGCCGCGACATCGGCACCGTCGTGTTCCCCGACGCCCCCGTCAAAATCTTCGTGACGGCCGACGCCGCCGCCCGCGCGGCCCGGCGCTGGCGGGAATTGGGCGAAACCGTGCCGCTGGCCACCGTCGAGGCCGAAATGCGCGCCCGCGACGAGCGCGACAGCAACCGCGACGCCGCGCCGCTCCGCCGGACGGACGACGCCCTCCTGCTCGACACCACCGCGCTCGACCCGGACGCGGCGCTCGAGCGCGCCCTGGCCTTCGTCGCTACTCGGTCGTCGTAGCGCCACCCCGCAACGCATCGGCCGTCGCGCTGCCGATGGCGCGCGCGATCTCTTCCCCCGCACTTGCCGCAGCCGGGGCAAGAAACGGCCGAGGCGGAATGCGCGCGGTGCCCATCTCCTGCGGCGCCGCGGCCGGGTCGTTGCTGCCCACGGCGGCCTCGAGGCCGTCGACGGTGGCGCCGATGCTGTCCCGCAGCGCGCCCGTGCGCGCCCAGGGCTTCTCGTGGTCGCCCGACCCCTGTGGTTCGGAGAGGCCCTCCTGCACCGCTTCGGCCAGACGCTGCGCCTTCTGCGCCAGACGCTGGCTCATGATCTCATCCGGACGGAGCCGGCCCAGCCGTTCCCTCACCTCCGAAAGCCCCTTGATCGATAAGCGCATCGTGATGTCTCCCCGCGGCGGGGATGCTGGAATTAACCCGCATCGCTCGCAAGCACGCGCGTGCTTGACGCCCATACGCAAGGGCCGTAGAGGGTGCGCCCTGCCGCTGCGGGTGTAGCTCAGTTGGTTAGAGCGCCGGCCTGTCACGCCGGAGGTCGCGGGTTCGAGCCCCGTCACTCGCGCCAGCGGCAGCAATTCACCGATAGGACCGACGAGCCGCGCCCGCCCGCTATGGCTTGGCGGCATGCTTGCGGTTATACGCCGCAGTGCAGCACAGGGCATGCTTAGCGGCCCGACAGGCCTGCAGGGGACGATACGATGCCATTCCTTGCCGACTACTTCCCAATTCTGGTGTTCCTCGGGATCGGCGGCTTCATCGCCATCGCGATGGTGGTGGGCTCGCTGCTCGCCGCCCATCAGAAGCCCTACCCGGAAAAACTGTCGGCCTACGAATGCGGGTTCGAGCCGTTCGACGACGCCCGCCGCAAGTTCGACGTCCGCTTCTATCTCGTGGCCATCCTTTTCATCATCTTCGACCTCGAGGTCGCCTTCCTGTTCCCCTGGGCGATTTCGCTCGCCGACATCGGTTTGTTCGGCTTCCTGTCGATGGTCGGCTTCCTTGCGGTGCTGACCGTCGGTTTCATCTATGAGTGGTGCAAAGGCGCATTGGAGTGGGAGTAGGCGCATGAGTGCCACGACAGACCTGGCCTGGAATCGCGACGCGCTGGAGCCCGGCGCAGAGCAGGATGCGGTCATCAAAGGGATCACCGGCGAGGTCGCCGACAAGGGCTTCGTCGTCGCCAACCTGGACAAGGTGGTCAACTGGGCGCGCACCGGCAGCCTCTGGCCGATGACCTTCGGCCTGGCGTGCTGCGCCGTGGAGATGATCCACGCCTACATGCCGCGCTATGACCTCGACCGCTTCGGCGTGATCCCGCGCGCCTCCCCGCGGCAATCGGACGTGATGATCGTCGCCGGCACGCTGACCAACAAAATGGCCCCCGCGCTGCGCAAGGTCTATGACCAGATGCCGGAGCCCCGCTGGGTCATCTCCATGGGCAGCTGCGCCAACGGTGGCGGCTACTATCACTACAGCTACTCCGTCGTGCGCGGCTGCGACCGCATCGTGCCGGTCGACGTCTACGTGCCGGGCTGCCCGCCGACGGCCGAAGCGCTCGTCTACGGCATTCTGCAGCTGCAAAAGAAGATCCGCCGCACCGGGACGATCCTCCGTGGCTGAGCTGCACGAGCTGGTGGCGGGCATGCCGGGCGTGGACAGGGTGAGCGTCGATATCGACGAGGTCGTCCTTCACGCCCGTCGCGACCAGCTCGACACGGTCCTGCGCACGCTGCGCGACGACGAGCGGTTCGCCTTCGAGCAGCTGATGGATATCGCCGGGGTCGACTGGCCGGAGCGCGAAGAGCGGTTCGACCTCGTTTACAACCTGCTGAGCGTCAGCAAGAACTGGCGGATCCGCGTGATCGTCCAGACCGACGACCAGAAGCCGGTGCCAAGCTGCTGGCAGATCTGGCCGGTCGCGACCTGGTTCGAGCGCGAAGCCTGGGACCTGTTCGGCATCCACTTCGCCGGCCAGCCCGACCACCGCCGCATCCTGACCGATTACGGCTTCAACGGGCATCCGCTCCGCAAGGATTTCCCGCTCACCGGCTATGTCGAGGTTCGATGGGACGAGGAGCGCAAGCAGGTCGTCAACGAGCCCGTCTCGCTGCCCGCCGATTTCCGCAACTTCGACTTCACGTCGCCCTGGGAAGGCATGCTGACGCTGCCCGGCGACGAGAAGGCGCACGAGGCGCGCAAGGGGCGGCGCCCGGCCCCGCCCGTGCCGGAGGTCAAGCCATGAGCGACGATGTCGTCAAGAACCGGGTCCATGCCGGTGGCGGCCCGACGACGCCGGGCGCGCTGGTGTCCGACACGAGCAAGGTGATCGAGGTCGACAACCACACCATCAACTTCGGCCCGCAGCACCCGGCCGCCCACGGCGTCCTGCGTCTCATCCTCGAGATGGACGGCGAGGTGGTCGAGCGAGCGGACCCGCATATCGGCCTGCTGCACCGCGGCACCGAGAAGTTGATGGAGTATAAGAACTACATCCAGTCGACGCCGTATTTCGACCGCCTCGACTACGTCAGCCCGATGTGCATGGAGCACACCTGGGTCTTGGCGCAGGAGAAGCTGCTCGGCATCGCGGCGCCGCCGCGCGCCTCCTGGATCCGCACCATGTTCGCGGAAATCACCCGCATCCTGAACCACCTGCTCAACATCACCACCTACGCGCTCGACGTCGGCGCGATCACGCCCAGCCTGTGGGGGTTCGAGGAACGCGAGCACCTGCTCGAATTCTACGATGACGTCTCCGGCTCCCGGCTACACGCCAACTACTTCCGCGCCGGCGGTGTCCACCGCGACCTGCCGGACGGCCTGACCGACCGGATCGCCGCCTGGGCGGAGCGCTTCCCCACCTTCATCGACGAGTTGGCGACCCTGCTCACCAGCAACCGCATCTGGAAGCAGCGCACCGTCGACATCGGCATCATGACCCCGGAAGACGCGCTGGCCTGGGGCTTCTCCGGCCCGCCTCTGCGCGCCAGCGGCGTTGCGTGGGACCTGCGTCGGGCGCAGCCCTACGAGGTCTACGAGCAGCTCGACTTCGACATCCCCGTCGGGCGCAACGGCGATTGCTACGACCGCTACCTGGTCCGCATGAACGAGATGCGGCAGAGCGTCGCGATCATCAAGCAGTGCCTGGCCCGCCTGCCGGACGGCCCAGTGCGGATCCAGGACAACAAGTTCACGCCGCCGAAGCGCCAGGAGATGAAGCGCTCGATGGAGGCGCTGATCCACCACTTCAAGCTCTACACCGAGGGCTACCACGTGCCGGCGGGCGCCACCTACACCGCCACCGAGAGCCCCAAGGGCGAGTTCGGCGTGTATCTCGTGGCCGATGGCGGCAACCGCCCTTATCGCTGCAAGATCCGCCCGACCGGGTTCGCGTTCCTCCAGGCAATCGAACACATGTCGCGCCGCCACATGCTGGCCGACGCGGTCGCGATCATCGGATCGCTCGACGTCGTGTTCGGTGAGATCGACAGGTAAGTCATGGCCAACAACAACGACATCATCGCCGGGTCGGCCGCCCTCGGGCCGTCCGACATCGGCATCAATCCCCCAGCCGACCGCCCGTCCGAGCCGGCGAGCTTCGCGTTCGACGCCGACAGCGAGCGTGAGATCGAGTGGACGCTCAAGAAATATCCGCCGTCCCGCAAGGCGAGCGCGGTCATCCCCATGCTTTACACGGTGCAGCGCCAGATGGGCCGCCAGACCGGCAGCGCCTGGGTGCCGCGCGTCGCCATGGACGTGGTCGCCGCCCGGCTCGAGATGCCGCCGATCCGCGTCTACGAGGTCGCGACCTTCTACTTTATGTTCAACATGGCGCCGATCGGCCGCTACCACCTCCAGGTCTGCGGCACCACGCCCTGCTGGCTCCGCGGCTCCGACGAGATCGCCCGCGCCTGCCGCGACGAAGCGGGCGTCACCGGCTACAAGCAGACCAGCGCCGACGGGATGTTCACCCTCTCCGAAGTCGAATGCCTCGGCGCCTGCGTCAACGCGCCGATCCTGCAGATCGACGACGACTACTACGAAGATCTCGACTACGACCGAGCCCGCGAATTGCTGCAGGCGCTCCGCCGCGGCGAGCGCCCGGCGCCGGGGTCGACCATCGGCCGCGTGACCTCCGCGCCGGAGGGCGGCCCCACCACGCTGCTGGAGGTGAAGTAGCCATGCTCGCCGACAAGGACCGCATCTTCACCAACCTGTACGGCCAGCACGACCCCTTCCTGAAAGGCGCCCAGGCGCGCGGCGACTGGGCCGACACGGCCGCCATCATCGCCCGCGGACGCGACGCCATCATCCAGGAAGTGAAGGATTCCGGGCTGCGCGGACGCGGCGGCGCCGGCTTCCCGACCGGCATGAAATGGTCGTTCATGCCCAAGCAGGCCGCCCCCGACGGCCGCCCCAGCTACCTCGTGGTCAACGCCGACGAGAGCGAGCCCGGCACCTGCAAGGACCGCGACATCATCCGGCACGACCCGCACAAGCTGATCGAGGGTTGCCTGATCGCCAGCTTCGCGATGGGCGCCTCGGCCTGCTACATCTACATCCGCGGCGAATACTACAACGAGGCGATGGCGCTCGAGCGCGCGGTGGCCGAGGCCTACGAAGCCGGGCTGGTCGGCGCCAACGCGGCCGGCTCCGGCTATGATTGCGAGATCTACGTCCACCGCGGCGCCGGCGCCTACATCTGCGGCGAGGAAACCGCGCTCATCGAGAGCCTCGAGGGCAAGAAAGGCATGCCCCGCCTGAAGCCGCCTTTTCCGGCGGCGGTCGGCCTCTACGGCTGCCCGACCACGGTCAACAACGTTGAAACCATCGCCGTGGTGCCGACCATCCTCCGTCGCGGCGGCGCCTGGTTCTCCGCCCTCGGCCGGCCCAAGAACAGCGGCACCAAGGTGTTCTGCATCTCCGGCCACGTGAACAAGCCCTGCAATGTCGAGGAAGAGCTCGGAATCCCGCTGCGCGAACTGATCGACACCTATGCCGGCGGTGTCCGCGGCGGGTGGGACAACCTGCTCGGCGTCATCCCCGGCGGCTCCTCGGTGCCGGTGCTGCCCAAATCGACCTGCGACACCGTGCTGATGGATTTCGATAGCCTGCGCGACGTCAAATCCGGGCTCGGCACCGCGGCGGTGATGGTGATGGACAAGTCCACCGACATCATCAAGGCGATCCAGCGCCTCTCCGTGTTCTACAAGCACGAGAGCTGCGGCCAGTGCACGCCGTGCCGCGAAGGCACCGGCTGGATGATGCGGGTGATGACCCGCATGGTCGAAGGCCGCGCCGAGCTGTCCGAGATCGACATGCTCGACCAGGTGACCCGGCAGATCGAAGGCCACACCATCTGCGCCCTCGGCGACGCCGCGGCGTGGCCGATCCAGGGATTGATCCGGCACTTCCGGCCGGAGATGGAAGCGCGTATCGCCGCCTATAAGCGCTCGCACGGTTCTGCGGGCCTGCCGATGGCGGCCGAATAGGGACGAACGATGGCAAAGCTCACCGTTGATGGTATCGAGGTCGAGGTCCCGAACGGCTCCTCGGTCATCCAGGCTTGCGAGCAGGCCGGCATCGAAATCCCGCGCTTCTGCTACCACGAACGGCTCTCGGTCGCCGGCAACTGCCGCATGTGCCTCGTCGAGGTCGAGAAGGCGCCCAAGCCGGTTGCGTCCTGCGCCTTCCCGGTCGCCGACGGCATGGTGGTCAAGACCGACACCCCCATGGTGCGCAACGCGCGCCGCGGCGTGATGGAGTTCCTGCTCATCAACCACCCGCTCGATTGCCCGATCTGCGACCAGGGCGGTGAATGCGACCTGCAGGACCAGGCGTTCGGCTACGGCATGGACCACTCGCGTTACGCGGAGAACAAGCGCGCGGTCAAAGACAAGTATCTCGGCCCGCTCATCAAGACCGTCATGACCCGGTGCATCCACTGCACCCGCTGCATCCGCTTCTCCAGCGAAGTCGCCGGCGTGCCCGAGATGGGCGCCACCGGCCGCGGCGAGAACATGGAGATCGGCACGTATATCGAACACGCGCTCACCTCCGAACTGTCCGGCAACCTGGCCGACGTCTGCCCGGTCGGCGCTCTCCTGCCAAAGCCCTGGAATTACCAGGCGCGCCCCTGGGAATACCGCAAGACCGACAGCATCGACGTCCATGACGCGCTCGGCGCAGCCATCCGGGTCGACGCCCGCGGCGCCGAAGTGATGCGCATCCTGCCGCGCATCAACGAGGACGTGAACGAGGAGTGGTTGGGCGACAAATCCCGCTTCGCGCTCGACGGCCTGAAGCGGCGGCGGCTGGACAAGCCCTGGGTCCGGGTCGGCGGCAAGCTGCGCCCGGCGACCTGGCCGGAAGCCTTCAAGGCGATCGCCGACAAGCTCGCGACCACCGCCCCGGACCGAATCGGCGCTATTGCCGGTGACCTCTGCGACGCCGAGAGCATGCTCGCGCTGAAGGACCTCATGGGCCGGCTCGGCTCGGCCAACCTCGACTGCCGCCAGGATGGCGCGGCGATCGACGCGTCGCGGCGCGAGTTCTACCTGTTCAACTCGAGCATTGCCGGCATCGACGAGGCCGACGCCATCCTGCTCGTGGGCTGCAATCCGCGCCGTGAATCGCCGGTGCTGAACGCCCGCATCCGTAAGCGCTGGCTGGCCGGCGGATGCCGCATCGGCAGCGTCGGCGCGCTGCCGGGCGCGATCTACGACATCACCGCGCTAGGGGAGGGGCCGCAGGCGCTCTCCGATCTCGGCGACTTCCAACAGGTCCTGAGCGACGCTAAGCGGCCGATGGTCATTGTGGGCCAGTCCGCCCTGGCCCGACCCGATGGCCAAGCCGTGCTCGCCGCCGCCTGGTCGCTCGCCACCTCGGTCGGCGCGATTGGGTCGGACTGGCACGGCTTCAACGTGCTGCATACGGCGGCAAGCCGGGTCGGCGGGCTCGATCTGGGCTTTCTCCCAGGACCCGGCGGCAAGGGCATGGCCCAGATGCTCGAGGGCGGGGTCGACCTGCTCTGGCTGCTCGCGGCCGACGAGTTCGACACTGCCCGCATCGGCCCCGACACCTTCGTCGTCTACCAGGGCCACCACGGCGACCGCGGCGCCGCCCGCGCCGACGTTATCCTGCCGGGCGCCGCCTACACTGAAAAGAGCGGCACCTGGGTCAACACCGAGGGCCGGGTGCAGCGCGGCTTCCTCTCCGTCCAACCGCCCGGCGAGGCGCGGGAAGACTGGTCGATCCTGCGGGCGTTCAGCGCCGTCATCGGCCAGCCGCTGCCGTATGACTCCCTCGACGCGCTGCGGGAACGCCTCGAAACCGCCAGCCCAGTGTTCCGCTGGTCCTTCTCGCGCGCGGTCGGCGCTGACACAAGCGGCCCCGCCGCTTCCGGCGAGTTGAGCTCGGCGCCGTTCACCCCGGCGATCGACGACTACTACCAGACGAACCCGATCGCCCGCGCCAGCGCCGTGATGGCCGAGTGCACCAAGCTGTTCGTCGCTCCCGCCACCCAGCAGGCGGCAGAATGAGCGTGCCGTTCTGGGACACGGATTTCGGCATCCTCGTCCTGACCGTGCTGAAGACGCTGGCCATCCTGGTGCCGGTGCTCATCTCGGTCGCCTACCTGACGCTCGCCGAGCGCAAGGTGATGGCGGCCATGCAGATGCGGATCGGTCCCAACGTCGTCGGGCCGTTCGGCCTCATGCAGCCCTTCGCCGACGCGCTCAAGATGCTCACCAAGGAGACGATCATCCCCACCGGGGCGAACCGGATCCTGTTCATCGTCGCCCCTTTGCTCACGATGACGCTCGCCATGATCGCCTGGGCCGTCATTCCGGTGAACGAGGGCTGGGCCATCGCCGACATCAACGTGGGCGTGCTCTACCTCTTCGCGATCAGCAGCCTAGGCGTCTACGGCATCGTCATCGCCGGCTGGGCGAGCAACTCCAAATACGCCTTCCTCGGCGCGCTGCGCTCGGCCGCGCAGATGGTCAGCTACGAAGTCAGCATGGGCTTCGTGATGGTGACGGTGCTGCTGTGCGCCGGGTCGCTGAACCTGACGGACATCGTCATGGCCCAGCAGCGGGTCTGGTTCTTCATCCCGCTGTTTCCCATGTTCATCGTCTTCTTTATCTCGATCCTCGCCGAGACCAACCGCGCGCCGTTCGACTTGCCGGAAGGCGAGAGCGAGATCGTCGGCGGCTTCCACGTCGAATACGGCGCGATGACCTTCGGCCTGTTCTTCCTCGGCGAATACGCGAACATGATCCTGATGTCGGCCATGACCGCCATCCTGTTCCTCGGCGGCTGGCTGAGCCCGATCCCGTTCGCGCCCTTCACCTGGGTGCCCGGCCCGATCTGGTTCATCCTCAAAATCTGCCTCGTGCTGTTCATGTTCATCTGGGTGCGGGCCACGTTCCCGCGCTTCCGTTACGACCAGCTGATGCGGCTAGGCTGGAAGGTGTTCCTGCCCCTGTCGCTGGGCTGGCTCATCCTCACGGCGGGCGTCCTGCTCGCCTTCGGCTGGCTCCCGGGCCAGCAAGGAGTTTAACCATGGCGAGCATCGACCGCGCCGCACGAAGCCTGCTGCTGAGCGAACTGCTCGGCGGCATGTGGCTGACGCTGAAATACTTCTTCCGCCGCAAGGCGACCATCAACTACCCGTTCGAGCGCACCCCGCTGAGCCCCCGCTTCCGCGGCGAGCACGCGCTTCGGCGCTACCCGAACGGCGAGGAGCGCTGCATCGCCTGCAAGCTGTGCGAGGCCGTCTGCCCCGCCAACTGCATCTACATCGAATCCGAGCCCCGCGATGACGGCTCCCGCCGGACGACGCGCTACGACATCGACATGACGAAATGCATCTACTGCGGCCTGTGCGAGGAGGCCTGCCCGGTCGACGCCATCGTCGAGGGGCCCAACCTCGAATTCGCGACCGAGACCCGGTCCGAACTGCTCTACGACAAACAAAAGCTGCTCGCGAACGGCGACCAATGGGAGCTCATCCTGGCCAAACGCCTCGAGCTGGACGCGCCTTACCGATGATCACCACGCTCGCCTTCTACCTGTTCGCCGCGATCCTGCTCGGCTCCGCCGCCACCGTCGTGACCGCGCGTAACCCAGTCCACTCCGTCCTCTTCCTCATCCTCGCCTTCTTCAACGCCGCCGCCCTGTTCCTCATCGCCGGGGCGGAGTTCCTCGCGATGATCCTCGTCATCGTCTACGTCGGCGCCGTCGCGGTGTTGTTCCTGTTCGTCGTCATGATGCTGGACGTGAACTTCTCCGAGCTGCGCGCCGGCTTCCAGCGCTATGCCCCGGTCGGCGCGACCATCGGCGCCATCCTGTTCGGCGAGCTGGCCCTCGTGCTCGGCGGCTGGCGGTTCGCTCCTGAAGCGGCCGCGATCCGCATGTCGTCCGCCCCCGGCGAGATCGAGAACACCCGCGCGCTCGGCTTGCTGATCTACACCGACTACATCTTCCTCTTCCAAGCCGCCGGGCTGATCCTCATGGTCGCCATGATCGGCGCCATCGTGCTCACCCACCGCGACCGCGGCACGACCCGGCGCCAGAGCATCGCCAAGCAGAACGCCCGCGCCGTCGCCGACACGCTCGAGCTAGTGCCCGTCCTGTCCCGCGCCGGCGTCACCAGCTTTCTGCGCCCCAAGGCCGAACCCGCCCTGGTCAGCGCCGACGAAAGCCACGAACACGGGGTCGGCAAGCCCGGCCCGGGAGAGCATTGATGGGTCCCATCGGCGTCGGCCACTACCTCGCCGTCGGCGCGGTGCTGCTCGTGCTCGGCATCTTCGGCATCTTTCTCAACCGCAAGAACGTCATCGTCATCATGATGTCGATCGAGCTCATGCTGCTCGCCGTCAACATCAATCTGGTCGGCTTCAGCTCCGCCCTCGGTGATCTCGCAGGCCAGGTGTTCGCGCTCTTCGTGCTCACCGTCGCCGCCGCCGAGGCCGCCATTGGATTGGCCATCGTCGTGGTCTATTTCCGCAACCGCGGATCGATCCAGGTCGAAGACATCAACCTGATGCGGGGCTGAGGAACAGCTGATGCTCTACGCCGTCGCGGTCTTCGCGCCACTCCTGGGCTCCCTCGTCGCCGGCCTGTTCGGGCGCCAGATCGGTGACCGGCCCAGCCAGGCCATCACCATCATCTGCATGATCGTCGCCGCCATCTGCGGCACGCTCAGCTTCCTGCCCATTCTCGACAGCACCGCCGTGCCCGGCCAGCTCTCCCTCGGTAACTGGTTCGACGTCGGCGGCTTCCACGCGGAATGGACCCTCCGCTACGACACGCTCTCGGCGATCATGGTCGCGATGGTCACCTTCATCGCCACGCTGATCCACATCTACAGCGTCGGCTACATGAGCCACGACGCCACCATCCCGCGCTTCTTCAGCTATCTGAGCCTGTTCACCTTCGCCATGCTCATGCTGGTCACGGCCAACAACCTGCTGCAGCTGTTCTTCGGCTGGGAGGGCGTCGGCCTCGCGAGCTACCTGCTGATCGGCTACTGGTACGACCGGCCGAGCGCCTGCCGCGCCGCGATGAAGGCCTTCATCGTCAACCGGGTCGGCGACCTGTTCTTCGCCGTCGGCATCGCGCTGGTGTTCGCCACCTTCGGCACCATCGAATTCCCCACCATCTTCGCCGCGATCCCCGTCCACGTGAACGACACCTACCACTTCCTGGGCGGCACGTTCCGTGCCTACGAGGTCATCGGCGTCCTGCTATTCCTCGGTGCCATGGGCAAATCCGCCCAGATCGGCCTGCATACCTGGTTGCCGGACGCGATGGAGGGCCCGACCCCGGTCTCCGCGCTGATCCATGCCGCCACCATGGTGACCGCCGGCGTGTTTCTCGTCGCCCGCATGTCGCCGATCCTGCAATTCGCGCCGGACGCCAGCGCCTTCATCACCTTCATCGGCGCCACCACCGCGCTCTTCGCCGCCACGATCGGCTGCGTCCAGAACGACATCAAGCGCATCATCGCCTACTCGACCTGCTCCCAGCTCGGCTACATGTTCATCGCCGCCGGCGTCGGCGCCTACCAGGTTTCGATCTTCCACCTCTTCACCCACGCCTTCTTCAAGGCGCTGCTGTTCCTCTCCGCCGGCTCTGTGATCCACGCGATGTCGGACGAGCAGGACATCCGCCGCATGGGCGGCCTTTGGCGCAAGATCCCGGTGACCTGCACCGTCATGTGGATCGGCAGCCTCGCCCTCGCCGGCATCCCCATCTTCGCCGGCTACTACTCCAAGGACGCCATCCTCGAGGCCGCCTGGGTCCAGCACGCGCCCTTCGCCAAATACGGCTACTGGTGCGGCGCCATCGCCGCCTTCCTCACCGCCTTCTACTCCTGGCGCCTGCTGATCCTGACCTTCAACGGCACCTCGCGCGCCGACCCCCACGTGCAGGAGCACGTGCACGAGAGCCCCTGGGTCATGCTCGGCCCGCTCGTCGTGCTCGCCGCCGGCGCCGTCCTGACCGGTATCGTGTTCGCGCCCTACTTCATCGGCGAGGACTGGACCCTGTTCTGGGCCGGTGCGGTGTTCAACGCCCCCACCAACCACGTCCTGCACGACATGGAAGGCATCCCCCGCTTCATGGCGATCTTGCCCACCATCCTCGGCGTGCTCGGCATCGCCCTGGCCTATGTCATGTATGTGTTCAGGCCGTCGCTGCCCGCCAAGCTCGCCGACGCGGTGCCCGGCGTGTACCGCTTCGTGCTCAACAAATGGTATTTCGACGAGCTCTACGACCGCATCTTCGTGCAGCCCGCCATCTGGCTGGCCCGCACGCTGTGGCAGGTCGGTGACGCCACCATCATCGACGGCGTGCCCAACGGCCTGGCCGCGCTCACCGCCGGTGGCTCCCGCCAGGTCGTGCGCATCCAGACCGGCTCCATCGCCGTCTACGCCTTCACCATGCTGATCGGCCTCGTCGTGCTGGTCAGCGTCTATCTCGTCTTCCGCGGGTGACCCCGATCATGAACGCTGCTGGGAACGCCGCCGGCTTCCCGATCCTCTCGCTGCTGACCTGGCTTCCGCTGGTCGGCGTCGTCTTCATCATGACCGTCCGCGGCAGCGAGGAGGTCGTCGCGCGCAACGCCCGCTTC
>JAVVHH010000010.1:0-44719 GCA_032249615.1 Acetobacteraceae bacterium | reverse complement strand
ACCATGCAGTTCGTGCGGGCGCGGCTGAGGCGCTCGCAGGCCTGGGCGGCGGCTTCGTGGGAGAGGCCGCCGAGGCGGGCCCGGTAGAGGGTGCCGCCGGATTGGTGGACGCCGGCCACGACGGTGTGTGCTCCGCGCAGGCTTTCCTGGGCGTTCTGACGCGCTGCGAGGGTAGCGGAGTGCGCCTGGTTCTGGTTGGAGAAGGCGCCGACTTGGACGGCCCAAGCGCCTCCGCCGGACGCGATCGGGCCGGCCGAGTGGAACGGGGCGGCGGTCGCGGTCGGGATCAGGCTGAAGCTATGATGGTGCGGCAGAACCGGCACGAGTTCGGCGGCGGCGGCGAAGCGGGCCGGCATCCGCGGCGGCTCCGGCATCTCGGCGACTTCGATCGGGCGGCCGGCGGGCAGGTTGGTGCGCGCGAAACGGGTGCCGTGCAGGCTTGGCGGCGGGGCGGGCGGCTCGGGGATCGGCATGGCGGCGAAGCGGGTGGGGGCTTCGCGCGGTTGAGCGGGAGGCGGCGCCGGGCTGTAGCGCGGCGCCGGCTCGAAGCGGGGCTCCGACGCCTGGGCAACGACCACGGGCTGCGGCAGCTGGCGATCGAGCTGGATGAAGGAGCGAACCGGCGGTGCCTCGGCAACCTCGACCGGCTCTGGCTGCGGACTGAGCTTGATGAACGGGCCGGAGGCTTGGGCGACTTCGACGGGGGCGGCGTAGGCGGGTTGCGCGTAGGAAGGCTCGGGCGGGTTCAGCACGATCGGCTTGGAGGGGAGCGGAGCGGCGCTGGCGAATTGGGTGTTGGCTTCCGGGTAGCGCGGTCCTGCCGGGATATCGAGCGAGATGGCGTTCATGGCGTACATGGCGCCCGGTGATGGCCGGCTCGGCTCGTGGCCGGCGATGCGGGGCCCGATGGCGGCGACGTAGCGGCGCGTCTCGAGCGGGAGCGTGCGGTTGCGGGTCAGGTAGTCGTCGAGACGGCCGGGGCCAGCGTTGTAGGCGGCGAGGAAGCCGGGGGCGCCGTAGATGTCGTACATCTCGCGGACGTAGGCGGCGCCGGCGAGGATATTGTTGTGCGGATCGTAAGGGTCGTCACCGAGCTCACGGTAGCGGCTGCGAAGGTCGTCGTAGGTGGCGGGCATGACCTGCATGAGGCCCATGGCGCCGGCGCCGGAGGTGATGAGCTGGCCGCCGCGGCCGTAGAGGTGGCCGCCGGACTCTTGACGCATGACCTCCCGGATCCACTTCTCGGGCACGTCGTACTTCTGCGACGCTTCGCGGATATAGGGGCCCCACGGATCGCTGGAGGGACCGGGCGGGGTGTAGCTTCTGCCGGCGTTGGAGAGGTATCGGTTGGATTCCGTCTGCGCCGAAACGTGGGGCTTGCTGGCGCAGCCCGCGAGAAAGGCGATTGCGCCGACGGTCCCGAAGAGTTTGGCAGCAGTGCTACGGCGCAAGCGTGGCCTCCGTGATGAGCGCCGCCACGAATGGTCGGCTGTCAAGATGACTTTAACAGCCATCGCTTAAGCAAACGTGTAGGAAGTCTCTCCAAAGCGTTAACCTGGCAGCGGATTCAGAGCAAACGTTTTCTACAGGGGGACGGGACGGTAGGTCGTGAGGCGCGTGCGTTGCGGCTGAACGAGCACAAAGATTGTGTCCCCGGCGCTGATCGGATACGGGCTGACCATGAGCCTCAGTCAGACCGAACGGGCGCGGCCGGCCCGTGCTGCCAGACCGCGGACGCTCGTGCTTCAATCCGGCCTCGGCCATACGGAGCGACAGCGCCTGGCCATCGCGGACGTGGTCGAGGCATGCGGGCTTTGGCGCCTGGCGGTCACGCTCGGCTGGTTCGATATCCGCCTCCGCTACCGCGGATCGATGCTCGGCCCATTCTGGCTGACCCTTTCGACGGCCGTGATGGTGGCCGCGCTGGGGGTGTTGTACTCCCGATTGTTCAACATGGAGTTACACGACTACCTGCCGTTCCTGGCGCTTTCGCTGGTGCTCTGGGGGGTTCTGTCGACCATCATCAGCGACGCCTGCACCTGCTTCACCGCCGCCGAGGGCACCATCCGGTCGATGCGGATGCCGTTCACGCTGCACCCGATGCGGATCGTGGTGCGCAACGTGATCGTGCTGGCGCACAACGTGGTGGTCATCCTGGCCGTCTATGCCTGGTTCGACAATTGGCCCGGGTGGCACGCGCTGGTGGCGATTCCGGCGCTGTTGGTCTGGCTGATCGACGGGCTTGCGGTCTGCTTGCTGCTGGGGCCGATCGGGGCGCGGTTCCGGGACATTCCGCCGATCGTCGCCAGCGTCATCCAGATTGCGTTCTTCGTCAGCCCGATCATCTGGAAGCCGGAACTGCTGAAGGGCACCGCGCTCGAGTTGCTGTGGCTCAACCCGTTCTTCACGCTGCTCGAGATCGTGCGCGCGCCGATGCTCGGCGAGGCGGTGAGCCTGCATGTCTGGGCGTCGGCGCTCGGCTACAGCGCCGTTCTGGTCGTTCTGGCCTGGCTGCTGTTTTCCCGCACCCGGGCCAGATTGGCGTTCTGGGTCTAGGCCGTGGCCAGCCTCGTCGCGCGCGGCCTGTCGGTCGATTTCCCCATCTATCACGGCAATAGCCGCAGCCTGAAGCGGCACGTGTTCGCGCGGGCGAGCGGGCGGCTGCAGCAGGACGACAAGTCGCGGATCGTGGTCAATGCGCTGCGCGACATCTCGCTGGACCTGCGCAGCGGCGACCGGCTCGGGCTGATCGGCGGGAACGGGGCGGGGAAGACCACGCTGCTGCGGACGCTGGCCGGGGTTTACGAGCCGGTGATGGGGCGGATCGAGATCGAGGGCCGGGTGGGCGCCCTGCTGGACCCGAATCTGGGGATGAATTACGACCTGACGGGGCGCGAGAACATCGTGCTGCGGGGACTCTACAACGGCTTTGGGCGGCACGAGATCGATCGGCTCGAGGAGGATGTCGAGGCGTTCGCGGAGCTCGGGGATTTCCTGGACCTGCCAATGCGCTTCTACAGCGCGGGGATGACGATCCGGCTCGGCTTCGCGCTGGCGACGGCTATCCGCCCGGAGGTGCTGCTGATGGATGAGTGGCTGCTCGCGGGCGACGCGGCGTTCATGGAGAAGGCGTCCGTCCGGCTGGAGTCGGTGGTGCGGCAGGCGGAGATCCTGGTGCTGTCGTCGCATTCGCCCGGGATCATCCTGAATTGGAGCAACCGGGTCATCCGCATGGACCAGGGTCGCGTCGTCGATGACGGGCCGCCGCAGGAGGTGATGGACCGGTATCTGGGCACGGTGCCGGTGCCGGCATGACGCGGTCGGTGATCTTCGATACGGAGACGACCGGGCTGGACCCGGCTACCGGGGACCGGGTCATCGAGATCGCGTGCATCGAGCTGATGCGGGAGCTGCCGACCGGGGAGACGTTCCACGCGCTGATCGATCCGGAGCGCGACGTGCCGGAGGAGGCGACGCGGGTTCACGGTTATCGGCGGGACCATCTGCACGGCAAGCCGCGCTTTGCCGAGACGGTCGATGCGTTCCTGGAGTTCATCGGGGACTCGCCGTTGATCGCGCACAATGCGCCGTTCGATTTCGGGTTCATCAACGCGGAGCTGCGGCGGGCCGGACGGCCGCCGCTCGACCTCGGGCGCATGATCGACACACTGGCGTTGGCCAAGACGCGGTTCCCCGGGCTGCCGAACAGCCTCGACAGCCTGTGCCGGCGGTACAACATCGACCTGTCGGAGCGGACGAGCCACAACGCGCTGCTCGATTGCCGCTTGCTGTCGGATGTCTATGTCGAGCTGACGGGGGGCCGGCAGGCGGCGCTGGTGCTGCTGGACGAGGGCGGGGCGCCGATGCCGGCGATCGCGTATCAGCCGGTGAGCGACCGGCTGGCGATCCGCATCGAGGTGGACGCGGCGACGCTCGAGCGGCACGCGGCGTTCGTCGCGCGGATCAAGGAGCCGGTCTGGCTTACTCGAGCGTCGTGACGCCGCCCATGTAGGGGGCGAGCGCATTTGGTACGGCGATGGCGCCGCCGTGCTGCTGGTAGGTTTCCATGACCGCGATCAGGGCGCGGCCGAGGGCGACGCCGGAGCCGTTCAGGGTGTGGACGGGGCCGGCTGCCTTGCCGTCAGCACCGCGCATGCGGGCGTTCATGCGCCGGGCTTGGAAGTCGCGGGTGTTGGAGCAGGAGCTGATCTCGCGCCAGGCTTTCTGGCCGGGCAGCCAGACTTCGAGGTCGTAGGTTTTGGCGGCGCCGAAGCCGGTGTCGCCGGCGCAGAGCAGCATGCGGCGGTAGGCGAGGCCGAGCCGTTCCAGCACGGTTTCGGCGCAGGCGGTCATCCGCTCGTGCTCGTCCTCGCTCTGGGCGGGGGTGGTGATGCTGACGAGCTCGACCTTGCGGAATTGGTGCTGGCGGAGCATGCCGCGGGTGTCGCGGCCCGCGGAGCCGGCCTCGCTGCGGAAACATTCCGACAGCGCGGTGAGGCGCATGGGGAGCTGCGCCTCAGGGACGATCTGGTCCATGACCATGCTGGTGAGCGGGACTTCGGCGGTGGGGATGAGCCAGCGGCCGTCGGTGGTCTTGAAGAGGTCGTCGGCGAATTTGGGCAGCTTGTCGGTGCCGTAGGCGGCGGCTTCATTGACCAGCAGTGGGACCTGGATCTCGGTGTAGCCGTGCTCGGTGGTGTGGAGGTCGAGCATGAACTGGCCGAGCGCGCGCTCCATGCGGGCGAGCTTGCCGCGGAGGATGGTGAAGCGGCTGCCGGACATGCGGGCGGCGGCCTCGAAATCCATGAGGCCGAGGGCTTCGCCGAGGTCAAAGTGCTCCTTGGCGTCCGAGATTTGGCGGGGCTCGCCGACCTGCTTGAGGACGACGTTTGCGGTTTCGTCGGCGCCGTCCGGCACGGCCGGGTCGAGGCGGTTGGGTAGGGTTTCGAGGGCGGCGTGGATCGCGTCGTCGAGCCGTGCGGCTTCCGTCTCGAGTGCGCCCATCCGGTCACGCAGGGTGGTCGCCTCGGCTTCGAGCGCGGCCGAGTCGCCGCCGGCGCGTTTCTGCTGGCCGATCTGCTTGGAGAGTGCGTTCCGCTGCGCCTGGGCTTCCTGCATCGTGGTCAGGGCGGCGCGACGGGCGGTGTCTTGGGCGAGGATGGCTTCCGCGCGTGGGGGCAGACCGCGGCGGGCGAGGGCGTTATCGAACGACGCGGGATCGGTGCGGATGGCTCTGATGTCGTGCATCGATCAGATCTCGACCGGCTTGGGTTCCAGGATGCGGGCGCACTGGATCGATATCTCGTAGAGGAGGATGAGGGGCAGGGCCAGGCCGGTCTGGGTGATGACGTCCGGGGGCGTGATCACCGCGGCGATGATGAACATGCCGACATAGGCGTAGCGCCGGTATTTCTTCAGCCCGGCCGACGAGACGATGCCGACCTTGGCGAGCAGGCTCAGCAGCACCGGTAGCTGGAAGGCGATGCCGAAGGCGAAGATGAGCTTCATGACGAGGCTGAGGTATTCGGAGACCTTGGCCTCGAGTTCGATGGGCAGGCCGCCGGCGCCGGTGGGGGTTTCGAAGCTGAGGAAGAAGGTCCAGGCGGCGGGGAAGATGAAGTAGTAGGCGAGTGCCGCGCCCAGCACGAACAGCACGGGGGTGGCGACCAGGAACGGCACGATGGCGCGCTTTTCGCTGCGGTAGAGGCCGGGCGCGACGAACATGTAGATCTGGCTGGCGACGACCGGGAACGAGATGAACGCGGCGCCGAAGAAGGCGACCCGCAGGTAGGTGAAGAACGCCTCGTAGAGCTGCGTGTAGATCATCCGGCGGTTGGCGCCGCGCTGCTCGAGGATGTGGGCGAGCGGCTGGACCAGGAACGAGTAGATGTCCCGGCTGAAGTAGTAGCAGAGGCCGAAGCACAGGAAGAAGGCGACGGCGGACCAGAGCAGCCGGCGCCGTAGCTCGACCAGATGCTCGAGGAGGGGCATCGGCTTGTCGTCGATGGGGTCGTCTTCGCGGTCGGCCAGGGTGTTCGCTACCAATTGGAGGACGATCGGCGCCGTCAGGCGGCTTCGATCTGGGGCACCTTCGCGGGGGCGAAGGCGGGTGGGATGAAGGCGGGCGGGACCGGGGCCGGGCGCTCGGCCTGCGGCGCGTAGCGGGGCGGCACGAAGGCGGGGGCCGGGTCGGCCGGGGCGACGGGGGCGGCGATCGCCACCTCCGGCAACGGGCTGGGTAGTTCGGCCGGTTCGGCCGCGACGTCCTGCGTGGTGTCCGCGACGGGCACGGGGGGCGGCGGCGGGGAGAAGTCGGTGACGGGGGCGGCGAGGGATTTGCCGATGGTGCCGTCGCTGTCGACGGCGCGGAGGATCTTGCCCTTGATGTCCATGCGGCGGAGGTCGTTGAAGGTGTCGCGGACTTCGTGGAGGTCGGCTTCGCGGACCATCTCGTCGACATGGGTCTGGAACTCGCCGGCCATTTTGCGCGCCTTCTTGACCATCTGGGTGACGGCCTTGATCGCAACGGGGAGGTCTTTCGGCCCGATGACGATGAGCGCCACGATCCCGATCAACCCGATCTCGGTCCAAGCGATGTCGAACATGGCGGCGCTTCTAGCGTGGTTTCCCCCGGAACGGTAGCGGGTGGCGCGAGTGGTCCGGCACCTCTAGAGTGGCTGCAACCTCTGGAGGCATATCCTGACTCTCACTCGCCGAAAGCTTGTCCTGACGGCGGCCGTGGCCACCCTTCCACGACCCACGATGGCGGAGGAGCGGTCCGACACGCTTATCATCGGGCTCGACATGGCCGACACCGTGACCTTCGATCCGGCGCGGTTGGCGAGCTATACCAGCCCGCTGGCGCTCGACGCCGTGTACGACACGTTGGTCACGATGCAGCCGGGGCAGTATGAGGGCGTGGCGCCGCGGCTTGCGACGCAATGGGCGCGGGTGCCGGAGGGCTGGCGCTTCACGCTCGACCCGGCGGCGACGTTCGCCAGCGGCGCCCGGGTCACGGCCGGGGATTGTCAGTGGAGCCTCGAGCGCGCGCGGGCGTCGGCGGACGGGGCGGGGCAGTTCGTGGCCAACATCGAGGCGGTGGTGGCGAGCGGCCCCGACACGGTCGACATCCGGTTGCACCGGCCCGACGAGGCGCTGCTGCAGACGCTGGCGTCGCCGCAATTCGCGATCCTCGAGCGGACGGTGGTCGAGTCGAAACCGTCTTCCGGGACGGAGTGGCTGAACCAACATTCGGCGGGCAGCGGCCCGTATGTGCTGGCGGGCTGGTCGCGCCGGCAATCGGTGCAGCTGGTCGCCAACCCGCATCCGTGGCGCGGGGCGGCAAGCTACCGGCGCATCACCATCGACCACGTCCCGCGCCCGGTGGCGCAGCTGCGGGCGATCCAGAGGGGCGACATCGATGTGGCGTTCAATCTGCTCCCGGAGCATCTGGCGACCCTGGAGTCGGACCGGAACGTGCGGGTCGAGAGCGTGCGCAGCCTGGATTGCATCTATCTGGCGCTGAGCGCGGATGCGGCGGTGACTCCGTGGCTGGCGAAGAAGGAGGTGCGCGAGGCGGTCGGCGCGGCGATCGACTACGAAGACCTGCTCGGGCGGCTGCTCGGCGGCAACGCGATCCGGCCGGCGCACTTCCTGCCGATCGGGGTGCCGGGCTCGACCGAGGCCGTGGCGGCGGGAGTGGGCTACCATCAGGATCTGGCACGGGCGCGGACGCTGCTGCGGCAGGCGGGGGCGCCGGATGGGTTCGAGCTCGAGCTGAGCTATGGCGATGAGGCGATCGCGGGCATCACCTACCACGCGCTGGCGCGCAAGCTGCAGACCGATCTCGGGCGTGTGGGGATCAAGGTGCGGCTGGTCGCGCTCAGCCCGACCGTGCTGCGAGACCGTTATCTGGCGGGCAAGACGCAGGCGGTGCTGGCATTCTGGCATTCGCCGGTGGTGCAGGACCGGGTCTGGGCGGAGGCGTCGGTGGACCGGGTCGGGCGCCGGCTGGGCTGGGTGGCGCCGGACCCGGTGCGGACCCTGATCACGGCGGCCGCCGGGGAGGGCGACGCGGGCAAGGCGAGCGCGCTGTGGAGCCAGTTCCAGGCTGAAATGGAGGCGGAGGCCACGGTGATCCCGCTGTTCCAGCCGACGTATCAGGTTGCGATCCGCAAGAGCGTCGGCACCTTTCCGCTGACGGCGGCGGGCTGGATGGCGGATCTCGGGAGCGCCAAGCCGGCTTGACCCGAGACCCGAGGGGTCAGCGGTTAGGGACGATGCTCTCGAGGGCGACGCCGGTGAGCTGTTCGGAGCGGTTGAAGAGCTTGGCGGCGGCGGTGGCGTCGGTGGCATGGGGCATCATGAGGGCGGGGGCGACGGGGCCGCGGGTTTCGCCGAAATTGGCCGGGCCGTAGTAGAGGTCGGGGTCGGCGGCCGGGTCGAGGGCGGCGTAGAGGATGGGCTTGGCCCCCTGGGCGGGCGATTGGCCGGCGAGCCGGAAGAGGAAGTTGGCGAGCTGCGCTTTGACGGTCGGGCCGAGCCCATTGCTGACGATGGAGGTGGCGCTCCAGCCGGGATGGGCGGCGAGGCTCAGCAGGCGCCATTGGCGGGCGCGGGCGCGATGCTGCAATTCGCGGGCGAAGAGCAGCATGGCGAGTTTGCTTTGGGCATAGAGGCGATAGGGCGAGTAGGACCGTTCGCCCTGGAGGTCCTCGAAGGCGATGCGGCCGCTGCGGTGGGCGAGGCTGCTGACGTCGACCACGCGGGCGCCGGGGATGGCGAGGAGCGCGGGCAGCAGGCGCAGGGTGAGGGCGAAATGGCCGAGGTAGTTGGTGGCGAACTGCCGCTCGAAGCCGTCTTCGGTGAGCTCGCGTTGCGGCAGGGCCATGACGCCCGCGTTGTTGACGAGGATGCCCAGCGGGCCGTTCCAGGCATTGGCGAAGGCTTCGACGGCGCGGAGGCTGGAGACGTCGAGCAGGCGGAATTCGGCGCCGGCGTCCGGCACGGCGCGGCGGAGGTCGTCGAGGGCTTGGCGGCCCTTATCGGGGTTGCGGCCGGTCAGCACGACGTGGTGGCCGGCCCGCGCCAGGCCTTCGGCGGTGGCGTAGCCGATGCCGCCGGTCGCGCCGGTGACGATGACCGGGCTGCCGTTCAGCAATGGGGCGGGAGCTCCTGGAACTCGGCGAAGGTGCCGTGCATGGTGAAGTCGGTGAAGTTCATCATGAGGTCGTCGGCGACGCCGTTGGCGTAGTAGGTCATGCCGACCTCGTAGTCGGGGCTGCCGGCGGGCTTTTCGTTCGAGCCCTTGGCGTCGCGGTCGAAGAACGAGATGTGGAACTTGCCGCTGTCGAGCTTGGCCAGCGCCGGGTAGGGGGCCTTGGCGGTGGGTCCCCACGAGCCGATGACGATGAAGCTGTCTTGCGCGCCCTTGGCGCCGGTGCCGTCGAAGATCGGGACGGCGAGGAATTTCTGCCCTGCCTGCGCGGCGGCGATGAGGGCCTCGGTGTGCGCCATGGAGAACAGGGTGCCGGCGGGGAGCGGCACGTCTTTTTCTTCGGGGACGGTGTAGTGGACGGTGCCGCCCTCGCCCTTGCCGTCGAGCTTGGCCACGCCCTCGACCTGTTCGGTGACGGCGGTGTCGGTGGTCTGGCGCATGCGGAAGCGCATGGACAGGCCGTCCTTCGATTCCCAGGTAGCGTAGTCGGAGATGAGCGAGATGTCCTGGCCGTCACGGTTGACTATGTTCATGGCGAGGCGCTGCTGGGTGGCCCAGCCTTCGCAGGCGTCGGTGACCTCGTAGCTCATCTGCCCGCCGGCGCTGGTGACGTCTCCGTGGGAGCTATCGAGGGTGAGGTTATAGAGCGCGCGATGGGCGGCCATGGGAACGGGCTCGCCGGCGAAGGCGGTCGCGATGGCGAATGGGGCCAGCATGACGAGCAGGGGGCGCAGGCGCATCCGCGTGTTCTCCAATCCGGAATTGTGCTCGGACATAGGCCCGCGCCCGCGTTCGTGCCAGGGCTTCGATATTGCGCGGGGTGGGGCGGGGCTTACATTGACGGTATGACCGACCTTTCCGTGCTGCTCGACCGCACCTCCGTTGCCGACCTGCAGGACCCGGCGCCGACGGACGAGGCGCTCGACCTGATCCTGCAGGCCGGGCTGCGGGCGCCGGATCACGGCAAGCTGCGGCCGCAGCGTTTCGTGCTGATCCGGGGCGAGGCGCGGGCGGCGTGGGCCGATACGATCGTGGCCGCGCTGAAGGCGCGCGAGCCGGATGCGCCGGAGAAGGCCGTCAACAAGCAACGCAACCGCGTGTTGAACGCGCCGATGATCATCGCGCTGGGGGCGCGGCTGCAGCACGGGCACAAGATCCCGGAGATCGAGCAGATGCTGTGCGTGGGCGCGGCGGCGATGAACATGCTGAACGCGATCCACGCGCTGGGCTATGGCGGGGTGTGGCTGACGGGGGCGAACGCGTTCGATGCGCGGGTGGTGGCCGCGCTGGGGCTCGAGCCGGGGGATAAGCTGGCGGGGTTCCTGTTCGTGGGCACGCCCGTCACTGCGCCGGTGGCGCCGCGGCGGCCGGCGGTGGCGGATCACACGATCGAGTGGTCGGGGGTTCCGGCGCTGGTTTGAGCCAAGCCGCAGCGCGATTCTGCAAGCGTCGAGCGATTGGCCGAGGTTTATGCGTAGCGGGCGAGGTTTTGCCTGATGCGGGCGACGGGGTCGCCGGGCTGGGGGGAGAAGGTCTCACCGGTGATGGTTTCGAACGCCTCGGCGTAGCGGCGGGCGGTGCGCAGGATGAGCTCGCGGGGGATCTCGGGGATGGGGTCGCGGTAGGGGTCGCAGCGGGCGGCGACCCAGGCGCGGACGAAATCCTTGTCGAAGCTTTCCGGCGCTTGGCCCCGCTCGAAGCGCTCGGCGTAGCTGTCCTGGCGCCAGAAACGGCTGCTGTCGGGGGTGTGGATCTCGTCGGCGAGCACGACCGTGCCGTCGGCGGTGGTGCCGAACTCGTATTTGGTGTCGGCGAGGATGAGGCCGCGGGCGGCGACGGCCTGTTGTCCGCGGGCGAAGAGCTGCAGGGCGTAGGCGCTGACCGCGTCGTATCGGGCAGCGCTCATCAGGCCGGTCTCGATGATGGTTTCCCGCGAGAGCGGCTCGTCATGGGCGCCCTGGTCGGCCTTGCTGGTGGGGGTGACGATCGGCGCGGGGAGCGCCTGGTTGTCCCGCATGCCATCGGGGAAGCGTAGGCCGTACATCTCGCGCGCGCCGGCGCGATATTGCGTCAGGATGGAGGTGCTGGTGGTGCCGGCGAGATAGCCGCGGACGACGAACTCGACCGGCAGGATGGTCAGGCGGTGGCCGACGACGACGTTCGGGTCCGGATATTCGATCGTCCAGTTGGGGCAGATGTCGGCGGTGTGCCCGAACCAGAAGCGGGCGGTCTGGGTCAGGACCTGGCCCTTGTAGGGGATGGCGGCGAGGATCTGGTCGAAGGCGCTCAGCCGGTCGGTCGCGACCAGGACGCGGCGGCCGTCGGGCAGGTCGTAGTTTTCCCGCACCTTGCCGCTGCTGTGGTTGGGGAGCGGCAGCTCGATGGCGTCGAGCACCGGGGGGTCGAGGAAGAGCGCTTCGTCCATGGAGGGGTTCTAGCCGCGCCCGCCTGCTTTGTCGCGCGCGCGCGTCTCCTTCGCACATGCAGCGCTTGAGGCTTGCGGCAACCGCCTCTATCTGCAGCGCATGTCGAATCTGTACCAAGAAACCGTCACGGCCGTGCGGCACTGGACCGACCGCCTGTTCAGCTTCACGTCGACGCGTGACCCGGCATTCCGCTTTCTGCCCGGGCAGTTCACGATGATCGGGCTGCAGGTGGAGGGCAAGCCGCTGCTGCGGGCCTACAGCATGGCGTCGGCGGCGTATGACGAGCAGTTGGAGTTCTTCAGCATCAAGGCGCCGAACGGGCCGCTGACCTCGCGGCTGCAGAACATCAAGGTGGGCGACGAGATCCTGGTGGGGCGCAAGCCGGTGGGAACGCTGGTGCAGGACAGCCTGACGCCGGGGCGGACGCTGTATTTGCTCGGGACAGGGACCGGGCTGGCGCCGTTCGCCAGCATCATTCGCGATCCCGACATGTATGACCGGTTCGAGCGCGTCGTGCTGGTGCACGGGTGCCGGCTGAAGGCCGAGCTCGGTTACGGGCAGGAGCTGGTGAGTGCGCTGCCGCAGGACGAGTTCCTCGGCGAATTGGTCCGCGAGAAGCTGACCTACTATCCGACGGTGACGCGGGAGCCGTTCGAGCACCAAGGGCGGATCACCGATCTGTTCGAGGCGAACAAGCTGACGGACGATCTGGGCCTGCCGCCGCTGGGGCCGGAGAACGACCGGGTCATGATGTGCGGCAGCGAGGTGTTCCTGTCTGACATGGTGGCGCTGCTCGAGCGGCGCGGCTTCGAGGAGGGTAGCGCGCATGCGCCGGGCTCGTTCGTGATCGAAAAGGCGTTCGTCGAGAAGTAGCGCTACCAGACGAAGGTCGGCAGGGTCGCGACCGGGGCGAGGCCGGCCGCCGATGCCGCGGCTTCGATGGCGGTGCGGTCGCCGGACAGGACTTCGCCGTGGAGGCCGCCGAGGACCCAGCAGCTGTCGAGACCCGTGGCCGCCGCGCCGGCGATGTCGGTGCGCAGCGCGTCGCCGACGGCGAGCACGCGGGATTTCGGCATGGCTAGGATGTCGAGCACCGGGCCGTAGATGGCCGGGTCGGGCTTACCGAGCAGGCGGGCGTCGCCCCCCATTTCCAGATAGCGGAGCGCCAGCGTGCCGGCGCAGAGCACGCGGACGCCGCCGCGGATCACTTCGAGGTCGGGGTTGGCGCAGATCATCGGCAGGCGGTGTTCGGCGCATCGGGCGAGCACCGGGTCCCATTCGCTGGCCGATGACGGGTCGGCGAGGTTGTCGGGACCGGCGTTGAGGATGAAGGTGGCGTCGGCCGGGTCGTCGACGGCGGTGATGTCGAGCCCGGCGACGACGGCGCGGTCGCGGTCCGGGCCGATGAAGAACATGCGGGTGCCGATGGCCCGGTACCAATCGTCGGGCCGGTCGCGGAGCATGATGTGGGCGGCCTCGCCGGAGCTCATGACGCCGTCATAGAGGGAGTCGCCGATACCCATCTCCCGGAGTTGGCGGATGATGGCGTCGGCGCGGCGGGGCGCGTTGGTGAGCAGGACGACGCGCTTGCCGGCGGCTTCGATGTGGCGGAGGCATTCCGGGGCGTCGGGCAGCGGGTTCACGCCATCGTGGATGACGCCCCAGAGGTCGCAGATGAAGCCGTCGTAGTCGGCGGCGATGGCGGCGAAGCGGTCGAGGAATTTCATCGGGCGGTTCCGACCGCGTCGGTAGCGGAGGCGAAGCCCTGTTCCGCCAGGGCCGCGAGCAGCTCGCGCTTGAGGCGGGTGACCAGGGCGGGGCCCTCATAGGCGAAGGCGGTGTAGAGCTGCACGAAGCGGGCGCCGGCGCGTAGCTTGCGGAGGATGTCGTGGCCGCTCGAGACGCCGCCGCAGCCGATCAGGTCGAGCCGGTCGCCGACGCAGCGATGGGCGTGGGCGAGGAGGTGGGTGCTGCGGTCCATCAGCGGCGGGCCCGAGAGGCCGCCGGTTTCGGTGCGTGCGGGGGAGCGGAGGGAGGCCGGGCGCTCGATTGTGGTGTTGCCCATGATCACGCCGCGGACGCGGTGGGCGATGGCGGTCTCGAGGGCCGCTTCCAGCCCGGCTTCGTCGAGATCGGGCGCGAGTTTCAAGACGAGCGGCGGGCCGGCGGGGACGGCTTCGGCGATGGCGGCCAGGATGCTGCGGAGCCGGGCCTCGCCCTGGAGGTCGCGCAGCCCGGGCGTGTTCGGGGAGGAGACGTTGATGACGACGTAGTCGGCATGGGGGGCGACGGCGGCGACGAGGCGCGGGTAGTCGCGCTCGGGGTCGGCGCCCTCTTTATTGATGCCGACGTTGGCGCCGATCGGCACGGGGCCGCGGGGCGCCGCGGCGAGACGGGCGACGTAGGGGGCGATGCCGTCGCTGTTGAGCCCGTAGCGGTTGATGACGGCGCGGTCGGCCTCGAGGCGGAACACGCGGGGACGCGGGTTGCCCGGTTGGGGGCGGAGCGTGGCGGTGCCGGTCTCGATGGCGCCGAAGCCGAGGCGGCGGAGGGCGCGGATCGCGGTGGCGCCCTTGTCGAACCCGGCGGCCAGGCCGATGGGGTTGGGCAGCGCCAGGCCGATCGCGGTGACGGCCAGGCGCGGGTCTTCCAGGCGGGCCGACCCGGCGAGGCCGAGGCGAAGGGCAGTGATGGCGAGCCGGTGCGCGCGCTCCGGATCGAGGCGACGCAGCAGGGGCGTGGCGAGCGAGGCGAGGGCGGGCGTCATGGGGCCCTGTCTGCCCGAACGGGGCGTGGCGTGCTAGGCTCGGGGCATGTGGAACGAGCCTTATCTGGAGACGTGCTGCCGCTCTGCGCTGCACCGGGTCACGCTGAGCGGCGAGACGGGGCGCCCCGACGGGATGAAGGACGGCCCGTGCCTGCACCGGCTGGCGGCGATGGGGCTGGTTTGCGCGCGGGACGACGGGCGGTTCGAGGCCACGCAGGCGGGGCGGGCGCGGCATGCCAGCGAGATCGCTCGGCGCCGGGCTGCGTAGCCGCGGGGGGGTTGCGGAGTGAATTAACGAGCCATTGCGCTCCCGCCCTGCGCGACGCACAGTCCAGCCCACCGTGGGCTGCATCCCACGTCAGTGTTGAACGGGAGTTTGGTCATGAAACGATATCTTACCGGCGCCCTCGTGCTGGGCGCGCTGGCGGTTTCCGCCGCCCCGGCCTGGGCGCAGGGTTCCGGCTCGAAGACGATCGACGACATTCGGTCGCGGGGCCAGCTCGTGTGCGGCGTGTCGACCGGGGTGGCCGGGTTCTCGCTGACCGACAGCAAGGGCGTGATGCAGGGCATCGACGCCGATACGTGCCGGTCTGTCGCGGCGGCGATCCTGGGCGACGGCAACAAGGTCCGTTTCGTGCCGACCAACACGACGAACCGGTTCACGGCGCTGCAATCTGGCGAGATCGACCTGCTGGTGCGGTCGACGACATGGACGCTGGGCCGCGAGGCGAGCCTCGGTCTCGAGTTCGCGGGCGTGAATTTCTATGACGGCACCGGGTTCCTGGTGAAGAAGTCGCTGAACGTGAAGTCGGCCAAGGACCTGAACGGCGCGACGATCTGCGTGCAGCCGGGGACGAGCACGGAGCTGGCGATCGCGGACTACTTCCGCGACAACAACATGAAGTTCCAGCCGATCCTGATCGAGGATCTGAGCCAGATCCAGGGCGCGTTCCTGTCGGGACGGTGCGACGCGTATTCGACGGACGAGTCCGGCCTGGCGGCGTTCCGCTCGCAGCAGGCCAACAAGGACGAGCTGATGCTGTTGCCGGAGGTGATCAGCAAGGAGCCGCTCGGGCTGATGGTCCGCAAGGGGGATGACAAGTTCTTCGACGTGGTGCGCTGGTCGTTCATCGCGCTGCTGCAGGCCGAGGAGAGCGGCATCACGCAGGCGAACGTCGATCAGATGATGACGTCGACCAACCCGACCATTCGCCGCTTCGTGGGGGCGGAAGGCGATCTGGGCAAGGCGCTGGGCGTCGACAACAAATGGGCGGTGAACATCGTCAAGGCGGTCGGCAATTTCGGCGAGATCTGGGAGCGTGACATCACGCCGCTCGGGATTCCGCGGGGGATCAACAACCTGTGGAACAAAGGCGGGCTGATGTATCCGCCGCCGATGCGCTGATCTGGCGCCACCGGGGAGGTTCCGGAGCGTACTCCGGAACCGACCTGGCACAAGCCTTGCTGAGACACTTGCTCACGAGAACCAGCGTTAGGCCGCTCTAGGACTTCCCTCTATGTCAGTCACCGCGTCCGACCCCCGCCTCGACCCGGCCCGTAAGGCGCCACGCAAGCAGTTCCAGCTCAGCTGGTCGGATCCGCGTTTTCGCAACCTGGTCTGGCAAGTGGTCATCGTGGGGGCGATCGGGCTGATCGTCTGGTATCTGGTGTCGAATACGACGCGGAACCTGAAGCAGCGGCATATCGCGACCGGGTTCGGCTACCTGTTCCGGACGGCGGGCATCCCGATCGGGGAGAGCCTACTGCCGTATAGCCCGTCGATGAACACCTATGGGTGGGCGCTGCTGATCGGCGTGCTCAATACGCTGAAGGTTGCGATCGTGGGCGTGGTGATTGCCACGATTTTAGGCACTTTCATCGGCATTGCGCGGTTGTCGCGGAACTGGCTGGTGGCCAAGCTGGCGGCTGTCTACGTCGAGGTCATCCGCGACATCCCCGTGCTGCTGCAGCTGTTCTTCTGGTACACGCTGCTGCAGGGGCTGCCAGGCCCGCGGCAATCGCTGCATCCGCTGCCCGGGGTGTTCCTGTCGAACCGGGGCCTGCGCCTGCCGATCATCGACTGGAGCGACGGCTACCTGGCGTGCCTGCTGGCGCTGGCGGCCGGGATCGTGTGCGCGGTGGTGATCGGGCGCCGGGCGACCGCTCGGCAGGAGGCGACGGGGGTTCGGCCGATGACGTGGCCGGCGCTGCTGGGCTCGCTGCTCGGTCTGCCGCTGGTGGCGTGGCTTATCGTGGGCGCACCGTTCGTGCCGGACGTGCCGGAATTGCGGGGCTTCAACTTCGCCGGCGGGCTCACGGTGTCTCCCGAATACGGGGCGCTCACGCTTGGGCTTTCGCTCTACACGGCATCCTACATCGCCGAGATCGTGCGCTCCGGCATTTTGGCGGTGGCGCAGGGGCAATGGGAGGCGGCGGGCGCGCTCGGGCTGCGCAACTCGCTGACGTTGCGAAAGGTCGTGTTGCCGCAGGCGCTGCGGGTCATCATTCCGCCGATGACGAGCCAATTCCTGAACCTGACCAAGAACAGCTCGCTGGCGGTGGCGATCGGCTACCAGGACATCGTCTCGATCGCGAGCACGACGTTGAACCAGACCGGCCAGGCGGTCGAGGGGATCGCGACCATCATGGCCGTCTATCTGGTGATCAGCCTTTCGATCAGTGCGTTCATGAACTGGTATAACGCGCGCATTGCGCTGGTAGGGCGCTAAGCCATGTCGCAGTCCACCGCACAATTGTCCGAGGCTGCCCGCGATCCGGTCCCCTCGCTCGAGGGCATCCCCGCCGCGCCGACCCCGACGCGGGGGCCGCCGGGGGTGGCGAGTTCCGGCCCGATCGGCTGGGCGCGCAAGAACCTGTTCGGGTCGGTGATCTCGACGATCGTCACCCTCGTGCTCGGTTACCTGCTGATCAGCTGGGCGATCAGCTTCATCCAGTGGGGTGTCATCAACGCCGTCTGGCATGTGCCGGATCTGGGCAATGCGACGGATACGACCGCGTGCCGCAACGTGCAGGGCGTGGGCGCCTGCTGGGCGGTGGTGACCGACAATTACCGCCTCGTGCTGTTCGGGCGCTTTCCGTACGCTGAGCAGTGGCGGCCGGCGATCGTGGTGCTGCTGTTCATCGGGCTCTACGGGGCGTCGGCGATGCGGCGTTTCTGGCGCAAGGAGCTGATCCTGCTCTGGATCGTGACGCTGGTGGCGATCGGCGTGCTGATGTGGGGCGGAATCTTCGGCTTGACGCCCGTGCAGACCGATAGCTGGGGCGGGTTGCCGATCACGCTGATCCTGGCGACGTTCGGTTTGGCGCTGGCGTTTCCGCTGTCGGTGCTGGTGGCGCTGGGGCGGCGCAGCACCGGGCTGCCGGCCGTCAAGTATCTCTGCGTCGTGTATGTCGAACTGATCCGCGGGGTGCCGCTGATCACGCTGCTGTTCATGGCGAGCGTCATGTTTCCACTGTTCATGCCGGCGGGGATGAATCCGGACAAGCTGCTGCGGGCGCAGGTGGCGGTGATCCTGTTCGCGGCGGCGTATCTGGCCGAGGTCGTGCGCGGCGGGCTGCAGGCGCTGCCGCGCGGGCAATATGAGGCGGCGGACGCGCTGGGGCTGAGTTATTTCGGCAAGACGGCGTTCGTCATCCTGCCGCAAGCGTTGCGCCTGGTGATTCCGCCGTTGGTCAACACGTTCATCGGCTTCTTCAAGGACACGTCGCTGGTGCTGATCATCGGGATCTTCGATCTGCTGCTGGCGGGGAAGATGGTCTTGGCGTTTCCTGCCTGGCAGGCGTACAGCACCGAGATGTACGTCGTGCTGGCCGCGATCTACTTCATTTTCTGTTACGTGATGGCCCGCTACAGCCGCGGGATCGAACGCGACCTCAGCCGCAGCATCCGGCGCTAGTGAGAAGGGCATCGTCATGAGCCAAGCAAGCACGACCGAGCGGCCGCTGGCGTCCACGGCCAATCACGCCGCGATCGTTCTGGACAAAGTCAACAAGTGGTATGGCGCGATGCACGTGCTGCGCGACGTCAGCATGACGGTCGGGCAGGGGGAGCGTGTGGTGGTCTGCGGGCCCTCGGGCTCCGGCAAGTCGACCATGATCCGCTGCATTAATCGGCTGGAGACGCATCAAGAGGGCAAGATCGTCGTCGACGGCACGGAGCTTACCGACGACACGCGGTCGCTCGACACCATCCGCCGCGAGGTCGGGATGGTGTTCCAGAGCTTCAACCTGTTCCCGCACCTGACGATCCTCGAGAACCTCACGCTGGCGCCGATCTGGGTTCGCAAGATGCCGAAGGCGGAGGCCGAGGAGCTGGCGATGAGCTATTTGAGCCGGGTCAAGATTCCGGAGCAGGCCAAGAAGTATCCCGGGCAACTCTCGGGCGGGCAGCAGCAGCGGGTGGCGATCGCGCGGGCACTCTGCATGAAGCCGAAGATCATGCTGTTCGACGAGCCGACATCCGCGCTCGACCCGGAGATGATCAAGGAGGTGCTCGACACCATGGTCGGCCTGGCGCAGGACGGGATGACGATGGTTTGCGTGACGCATGAGATGGGGTTCGCGCGGCAGGTGGCGGACCGCGTGGTGTTCATGGACCGGGGCGAGATCGTGGAGGCCGGGCCGCCGACGGAGCTGTTCGAGAATCCGCAGACGGACCGGCTGCAGTTGTTCCTGGGGCAGATCCTGCGCGGTCACTGACCGGGGCGGAACCTACCGACGGCCCCTAGCCGTCGGCTAGGGCGTTCTCGGCTGCGAAGATAGTTTGCCTGGCCGTCAGCAGCTTCGGGACCTCGGTGGCGGCGACGGGGCGGCTGAACAGGAACCCTTGCACCTGGTCGCAGCCTTGCGCCCGAAGCTGCTCGAACTGCGAAACCGTCTCGACCCCTTCGGCCGTGGTGGCGATGCCGAGGTGGCATCCGATGCCGGTCACTGCACGGACGATCGCCTGGCAGTCGGCGCTCGTTTCGATTTCGTTCACGAAAATCCGATCGATCTTGATCTTGTCGAAGGGGAAGCTGCGGATGTGATTGAGGGACGAGTAGCCGGTCCCGAAGTCGTCGAGCGCGATCCGGACGCCCATTTCGCGGAGCGCGGTCAGGATTTTGGTCGCCTTCTCGGCGTCGGAAAGCAGCGTTGTTTCGGTCACTTCGAGTTCCAACCGTTCGGGTTGCAGGCCGGCCTCGTCGAGAGCGTTGCGCACCGATTGGATGAGCCCCAACCCGCTGAACTCGGCCGCCGAGATGTTGACCGCGATCCTGACCGATGCCGGCCATGTCGCCGCATCGAAACACGCCATGCGCAGCACCCAGGCTCCGATCGGCACGATCAGGCCGGTCTCTTCGGCCAGGGGGATGAACTCGTCCGGGCTGATCAGCCCGCGTTCGGGATGGCGCCAGCGGACCAGGGCTTCCATGGCAGTGATATCGCCGGATCTGACATCGACCAGCGGCTGGTAGTGCAGCTCGAATTCCTGCGCGACGACGGCGCGCCTGAGGTGGAGCTCGAGCACGCGGCGGGCCTGGAGTTCCTCGTCCATCGCCGCTTCGAAGAAGCGGGCGGTGCCGCGTCCGGCGGCTTTGGCGCGATAGAGCGCGACGACGGCCATCTTCAGCAGCATCTCGCCACGCATGCTGTCCGCCGGAGCCAGGGCGACACCGACACTGGTGCCGATCACGATCTGATGCTCGCCGAGATCGTAAGGTTCGGAGAGCAAGGCCACGATCCGTTTGGCCAGCGCTTCGGTGTGCTCGCGCGATACTAGCGGCGACTGGATGATGGCGAACTCGTCGCCGCCCTGTCGCGCAACCGTGTCGGAGCGCCGGACGCAGGTGCGCAACCGGTCTGCCACGGCGCGCAGCAGCGCGTCGCCGACGGGATGGCCAAGCGTGTCGTTGACCTGCTTGAAGCGGTCTAGCGGGGAGATTCTTAGTTACGCGTGAAGCCCACAGATGCGCGCATGCTTTCCCCATGTGTTGCAAATTGATCACAAACTGGCAGTTAGTGTGATCAAAACGACGCAGGAAGGGCGTTCTCTGCTA
The DNA here is from genome assembly GCA_032249615.1 of Acetobacteraceae bacterium. Taxonomy (GTDB): domain Bacteria; phylum Pseudomonadota; class Alphaproteobacteria; order Acetobacterales; family Acetobacteraceae; genus JAVVHH01. The sequence continues at coordinate 24,250 of JAVVHH010000010.1, read as the reverse complement.
CCATCGGTCCCATGATGCTTCGGACCGTGGCGGCATTGTTTGCCGCTCTGATCGCACTGCCTGCCCTGGCGGCGGCCCCGGACGACCCGGCCTTGACGGTCGAGGTGCTGCGCCTGCAGCAATCTTTCCAACACGAGGTTCGTCACGCGGTATTGCCGGACGCTGCGCGGGCGCGGATCTGGACCGGGCTCGCGCGCGCGGCGCTGGCCGAAGCCGGGGTGGTGATCGACCATCCGCAGCTCGTCGTCGTGGTGGATCGCAATCCGCGCGTGCAGCAGCTCATGATCATGGTCGCCTCGGCGTCGGACTCGTGGCCGATGGTCGGCGGGGGCGCGATCTCGACCGGGCAGACCGGGCGGTTCGACCACTACGTGACGCCGGCGGGCGTGTTCCATGTGACGGACGCGATCCTCGGCTACCGGGCCGAGGGTACGCTGAACGAGAACGGCATCCGCGGGCTGGGCGCGAAGGGGATGCGGGTGTGGGATTTTGGCTGGCAGGTGGCCAAGAAGGGGTGGCCCGAGGTGGCGGGCAAGCCCGACAGCACGCCGATCCGGTTCATGCTGCACGCGACCGACCCGGACAAGCTGGAGCAGCGGCTCGGGCATCCGGCGTCGCAGGGCTGCATCCGCATGCCGGCGACGTTGAACCGGTACCTCGACCGGCATGGCGTTATCGATGCCGAATACGAGCGGGCCGCGGCGACCGAGATCCGGTTCCGCGCGCTGTTGCTGGCTGACCGCGAGCCGAGTTTGCTGGCGGGCGACACGCTGATCGTGGTGGATTCGGGGCCGCCGCCGACCATCCGGTCTGCCGCTAAAGCCGCTCCGGATCCGCGGCGATCTGAGGCGACAGGGCCGAAAGCCGGGCCAGGACGGAGCTGACGTCGGGCCAGACTTCATAGAGGCTGGCGCTATCGGGCGCGGCGAAACCCTGGGCGACGGCGCCTTGGATGGCGGCGAGATAGGGTTGTGCCCAGCCGAGCACGTCGCAGATCAGGACGGGCTTGTCGTGCAGGCCGAGCTGGCGCCAGGTGGTGATCTCGATGGTTTCGTCGAAGGTGCCGAGGCCGCCGGGCAGGGTGACGAAGGCGTCGGCGGCGTCGAACATGAGGGTTTTGCGCTCGTGCATCGTTTCCGTGACGACGAGCTCGACCGGGCCGCCATGGGCGACCTCGCGGCGCTGGAGGAAATCGGGGATGACACCGAAGACGCTGCCGCCGCCGGCCAGCACGGCGTCGGCCACCACTCCCATGAGCCCGACCCGGCCGCCGCCATAGACGAGGCGCCAGCCGGCCTTGGCCAACCCGGCGCCCAGCGTGGCGGCGGCATCGCGGAAGGCGGCGTCATTGCCGAAGCGGGAGCCGCAGAAAACCGCGACGGAGCGAATTTGGTGGGTGGGGCTGGGGTTCATGCGACTCCGGTGATGGCGGAAGAAGGATGGCTGTGCGACGGTTCGGGCCCATACTTTTGGAGGGCCATGTGAAAACTTATCTCATTCTTGCTGGCACCCTGACCATGCTTGGCAGCGCACAATTGCATGCGCAGGGGGCCGGTATCCCGCTGTCGCCGAATGACATCGTGGCGATTCGCCAATCGATGATGGAACTTCAGCAGGGCGTGCTCGGGGCGATGAAGGCGGCCGTCGCGCAGAAAGTGGACGTCAAGCCGTTCACGGTGGGCGCCAAAGGGCTGGCGGAGTCGGCGAAGGTCATCGCGGCGATGTTCCCGCCGGGCACGGAGAAGGCGAACGAAACCAGGGCGCTGCCGGCGATCTGGTCCGACAAGGCTGATTTCGCGGCGAAGTCGAAAGCGCTGCAGGAGGCTGCCGAGAAGCTCGTGACGTTGGCGGATGCGGACGACAAGGCGGGATTTGCGACGCAGTTCGTGGCGGTGGACAAGACCTGCGTCAGCTGCCATCGGCAATATCGAGCGAAGCAGTAACGCGCCCGGTCAGGCGAACCGGATCAGGGCCCAGACGAGCGCGCCAGAAACGGCCAGGATGATGGCTGCCAGCACCGGGCTGGTGAAGCGAGGCTGGCGCGTGGTGGCAGGCAGCCGTTTCTTGCCGGTGATCATGGGTCGTACCAGGTCATGCCGCTTGACGGCGGCGTAGGCGAGGATGGCCACGATGTGGAGCGCCATGAGGCCAAGCAGGACGTTGAAGTTGATGGAGTGGATCTTCGAGAGGAGATGCTGGGGCGCGGCGGCGACCTGATCGACGAACGGGCCGCCGCCCTCGACCGGGTCGCCGGCGAAGAGGCCGGTGCCGGCCTGGACCGCGAGGGCCAGCAGCATGAGCAGGACCATCCAACCGCCGGCGGCATTGTGGCCGACCTCGCGGTCTGGCTCGCGGCGGGTGAATTCGGCGAGATGGCGGAACCCGGCAATCGGGCTGCGGAGGAATTGGCGGAAGCGGGAAGTTTCACTCCCGAAGAAGCCCCAGCAGAGCCGGAACAGCAGCAGCGCGAGAATGGTGTAGCCCGACAGATAGTGAATCTGGACCTGGTCGAGCTGCATGCTGACGTAGCTGACAGCGATGAGCACGACGATCGCCCAGTGGAACAGCCGGGTCGGGGCGTCCCAGACGCGCATCAGCAGGAGGGGGGTTCGGGGTTTCGGCGGCCCGGTGGGGCGTCGGATCGGCTGGGCCATGGGTGCTATCTTGCCGGGCTGTACGGCGCGAGGGAAGGTCGGGCGGATGTTGCCGATTCCGCATGGCGTTCCCGCGCCGCTCGTTCCCTATGCCCCGGCGCTGCTCGTGCTGGTGGCGGCGCTGGCGGGGGGTTGGTTCTGCCGCGGCAAGCGGCACCGGGCTTGGCTGCGGGTGGCGATGGCGCTGGCGGGGCTGCTCGGCTGGGCGGCGATCACGCCGTTCGGGCGGCTGCGCGGGGCCGCGCTCTCGCCGTCGTTTGGACCGGACATGCTGATCGTGCCGGCGGCGCTGGTGGTGGGGATCGAAGCGCTGCTGGTGTGGCGGGGCGGGCGCCACGAGCGCTGGGCGGCGGTGGCGTCGGCGCTGGGGGTCGGCTGGTGGCTGGCGCGGGTCGGGGCGGGGCCCGGCGAGTTCTGGCGCGTGTGGGTCGTGGTGGCGATGCTGGCCGGGTCCGTGGCGTTCGTCGTGAGGCGGGACACGCGGCGGGGCGCGGCGCTGGCGCTGGCGCTGTGGGGTGGGGCGTATGTGGCCGGTTGGCCGGCGAGCTGGGTGGCTGCAGCGGCCGTGCTGGCGGCGCCGTGGCTGGCGCTGCTCGTTCTCAGGGCTGAGGCGGCGATGCCGACCGCGCTGGTGGCCGCGACGCTGGCGAGTGCGGATCTGGCGCGCGGGCGCCTGCCGCGGGGGCATTTCGGCGCCGCCGATCTCGTCTGCCTGCTTGCGCTGGCGGCGCCGTTCGTCGCTGGCTGGGCCGAGACGCGGCTGGGCCGGCGGTGGGCCGGGGTGGCGCCGGCACTGGGCGCGGCGGGGGTGGTGGCGGCCGGCTGGGGCTTGCGGCGCGCGTTGTTCTGATTACTGCGTTTTCGTTGCGCTGGAGGCGTTTATGGCCTAGGTTTCACGGTGATGTCACCGCATGGCGCCCCTCGCCGCGAGCGGCTCTACTGGCCGGTCATCGCTTCTCTGCTGCTGCTCCTCGGTTTCGTGGGCGGCCTGGTGGCGGTTCACCATTGGCCCGACTCTGCCGGGCCCGCGGCGCCCCATGTGATTTCGGCGTCCCGGATGCAGGAGCCCCAGAGGCCGGCGCAAGCTCCGGCGCAGGCTGCGCCGAAGGACGTGGCTGCCGCCAAGCCGACCGGCCCAGTGGAGCCGAGCTTCGACATCGTCCGCGTGGGGCCGCAGGGGCAGGCGGTGATCGCCGGCCGGGCCGAGCGCGGGGCCGAGGTGACGATCCATGACGGTGACCGGACGCTTGGCAAGGCGGTGGCCGACGCGCAGGGGCAGTTCGTGGTCCTGCCCGACGCCGCGCTGCCGCCGGGTGGGCGGGAACTGACGCTGTCGGCGCGGAACGCCGATGGAAAGGAGGTTGGCGGCGGCAATTCGGTGTTTCTGGCGATACCTTCGCCGCCGAGCCCGTCCGCCCCAGCTGCAAAGACCGCGTCCGAGAGTCCGCCATCGGAAACCGGCCCAGCGGCGGTTGCCGTGCTGCTGCCGCACGATACGAGCGCACCGCGGATTCTGCAGGGCGCCGGGCGCAAGCTGGCGCTGGGGACGGTCGATTATGATGACCACGGAGAGATCCGCTTTGCCGGGTCGGCCAAGCCGAACGCGTCGGTGCGGCTGTATGTCGACAACCAGCCGGTCGGCGATGCGGCCGCGGGCAGCGGCGGCCAGTGGAGCATGACACCGAGCAACCCGGTCGCGCCCGGGATGCACCAACTGCGCGTCGACCAGCTGGATGCGGCGGGCGGCGTGTCGGGCCGTGTCGAGCTGCCGTTCCAGCGCGCGGCGCCGAGCCCGGTGAAAGAGGGCCGGGCCGTGGTGCAGCCGGGCCAGAATTTGTGGCGGATCGCGCGGCAGAGCTATGGGCGCGGGATGCGCTACACGGTGATCTTCCTGGCCAACCACGAACAGATCCGCGACCCGAACCTGATTTATCCCGGCCAGATCTTCACGGTCCCGCCCCCCTCCTGACCTCGCTCTCTCGTTGTTGTCGCGCAATCCGGTCCGACCGGAGCGGATCGGTTGTGCCGGACGTTGCTCTAGCTTGTTGATAGAGCAACTTGGTCCGCCGGAACCGGGTTGGTTCGGCCGGACGTTGCTCTAGCTTGACGCCGAACGCTGCGCTACGGAGCGGTATGGCCACCAGTAACGATATCCGCGCGACATTCCTCGAGTATTTCCGGGATGCCGGGCATCAGGTCGTGCCGAGCAGCTCGCTCGTTCCGCGCAACGACCCGACGCTGCTGTTCACCAATAGCGGCATGGTCCAGTTCAAGAACGTGTTCACGGGGCAGGAGCGGCTCGGCTTCGATCGGGCGACGACGGCGCAGAAATGCGTGCGCGCGGGCGGCAAGCACAACGACCTCGACAACGTCGGCTACACCGCGCGCCACCACACGTTCTTCGAGATGCTGGGTAATTTCAGCTTCGGCGATTACTTCAAGGAGCGGGCGATCGAGCATGCCTGGACCCTGCTGACCCGCGACTTCGCGCTGCCTAAGGAGAAGCTGCTCGTCACGGTGTATGCAGACGACGAGGATGCGGCCACTTACTGGAAGAAGATTGCCGGGCTCGGCGACGAGCGCATCATCCGGATCGCGACGGCCGACAATTTCTGGCGGATGGGCGACACCGGGCCTTGCGGGCCGTGTTCGGAGATCTTCTACGACCATGGGCCGGCGATACCGGGCGGCCCGCCTGGAAGCCCGGACGAGGACGGGGACCGGTTCATCGAGATCTGGAACCTCGTGTTCATGCAGTATGAGGAGGGCCCACCGGGCACGCGCGCGCCGTTGCCGCGGCCCTCGATCGATACGGGGATGGGTCTCGAGCGGTTCGCCGCGATCCTGCAGGGGGTGCACGACAACTACGATACGGACACGTTCCGCGCGCTGATCCAGGCGAGCGCGGAGGTGACGGGGCAGGCGGCGGATGGCCCGTTCCGGATCAGCCACCGGGTCGTGGCGGACCATCTGCGGAGCACTGCGTTCCTGATCGCGGACGGGGTTTTGCCGTCGAAGGAAGGGCGCGGCTACGTGCTGCGGCGGATCATGCGGCGGGCAATGCGCCACCTTCATATGATGGGCACGCAGGATGCGGTGTTTCATCGGCTGGTGCCGGCGCTGGTGCGGCAGATGGGGGCGGCTTATCCGGAGCTGCCGCGCGCCGAGGCCTTGATCGTGGAGACGATGCGGCTCGAGGAGGACCGGTTCAAGGCGATGCTGGACCGCGGACTCGGGCTGCTCGCGGACGAGACCAACCGGCTCGGGGAGGATGGCACGCTTCCGGGCGCGGTCGCGTTCAAGCTGTACGACACGTTCGGCTTTCCGCTCGACCTGACGCAGGACGCGTTGCGCGAGCAAGGCAAGCAGGTGGACATCGCCGGGTTCGACGCGGCGATGGCCGAGCAACGGGTGCGCGCGCGGGCGGCCTGGGCGGGGACCGGCGACGCAGCAACGGAGCGGGTGTGGTTCGATCTGCGGGAGCGTCTGGGGTCGACCGAGTTCCTCGGTTATTCGACGGAGACGGCGGAGGCGGAAATCCTGGCCGTGGTGGCGAACGGCGAGGTGGTGGCGGAGGCCGGGGCGGATCAGCCGATCGCGCTCGTGCTCAACCAGACACCGTTCTATGCCGAGAGTGGCGGCCAGGTGGGCGACACAGGGCGGATCACGGCGCCGGGGCTCGTCATCGAGGTGACGGATACACAAAAGCGGCTGGGCGATCTGTTCGTGCATATCGGCCGGGTCACGGAAGGGACCGTGTCGGCCGGGATGGCGGTGGTAGCGACGGTCGATCATGCGCGCCGCAGCGCGATCCGGGCGCATCACAGCGCGACGCACCTGCTGCATGCCGCGTTGCGCGAGCGGCTCGGGCCGCATGTCACGCAGAAGGGGAGCTTGAACGCGCCGGACCGGCTGCGCTTCGACGTGAGCCAGCCGACGCCGATCAGCCGCGAGGACCTGGCCGTGGTCGAGAAAGCGGTGAACGCGCAGATCCGCGCCAATACGGAGGTCACGACCCGGCTCATGACGCCCGACGCCGCCGTCGCCGAGGGCGCGATGGCGCTGTTCGGCGAGAAGTATGGCGACGAGGTGCGAGTCGTGGGCATGGGGGAGCGGAACGGGGAGCGGCTGTACTCGGTCGAGCTCTGCGGCGGGACGCATGTGGGGCGCACCGGGGATATCGGGCTGTTTCGGATCACGGGCGAGAGCGCGGTGAGTGCGGGGGTGCGCCGGGTCGAGGCGGTGACGGGGCAGGCGGCGCAGGATGCGATCGTGGAGAGCGAGCGGCGTTTGCTGGAGACGGCGGCGTTGCTGCGGGTCGGGCCGGCGGAGCTGACCGAGCGGGTGGGCCAATTGCTGGAGGATCGGCGGCGGTTGGAGCGGCAGGTCGCGGAGTTGCAGCGCAAGCTGGCGACGGGCGGCGGGGCGGCGGCCTTCGAGCAGGTGGCGGGGGTCAACTTGGCGGCGCGCAATTTGGGCGACGTGCCGGCGCGCGAGCTAAAGGGCATGGCGGAGGCGATCGCCAACGATCTCGGCAGCGGCGTGGTGGTCGTGGTGTCGACGGCCGAGGGCAAGGCGAGCGTCGTCGTGCGGGTCTCGACCGACTTGGTGGGCAAGCTGAACGCGGTGGAGCTGGTGCGGGCGGCGAGCGTGGCGCTCGGCGGCAAGGGCGGTGGCGGCCGGCCGGATCTGGCGCAGGCCGGTGGGCCCGACGCCGGGGCTGCCGACGCCGCGCTGGATGCGATCCGCGCGGCGCTGGTAGCTTAGCGGTTAGGCTGGGGCGGTTGCCGTCATTTCCGGACGCTGGCTGAACGCGGCGAACCATTCGGCGAGCTTGGGATGGGTTTCGTGCCAGGGTTCGTGGGCGAAGCGGAGGTCGAGGTAGCCGAGGCAGCAGGCGATGCTGATGGTCCCGATATCGAGGTGACTGGCGGGCGGGACGCGCTCGAGCGCGTCCAACCCGTTCGCCATGGCCTGGCGTTGGCGTTCCATGTTGGTCCGTCGCGCTTCCTCGTCGGGCCGCGCGGATTCGTTGCGGCGGATCACGGCGGCGTCCATGATTCCGTCGGCCAGGGCCTGCTGCTTCAGCTGCAGCCAGCGGGACGCGCCGGTCGCCTTAAGGATTGCGATCTCACCCTGCTCGATGAGGTAGTCACAGATCACCGGGCTGTCGAACAGCGACAGGCCGTCTTCGGTGATGAGGCAGGGCACCTTGGACAGCGGGTTCTGGGCCAGGAGATCGGGCGGGGATTCCCACGGGTTGGTGGTGACGCGTTCGATTTGCGGTTCCAGGCCGGCGGCCATGGCGGTCACCATCACCTTGCGCACGAACGGGCTGGTGGGGCTGTAGAAGAGCTTCATTTGAAGTTGTCCTTGGCGGTGCGGATCTGACCCAGGGCCTCTGCCGATGCGGCGCGCATGAAGGGGTTCTCGGCCTTCTCGGCGGCCAGGGTGGTGGGCACGGTGGGCTGGCCGTTCGCGCGCAGGCGGGTCACCTCCTCGGCGCGCTGCCGGAGCGCGGCGTTGTCGGGCTCGGCAGTGACGGCGAAGCGGGCGTTGCTCTGGGTGTATTCATGGCCGCAGCAGACCAGCGTGTCGTCGGGCAGCTTGGCCAGCTTCTGGAGGCTATCGAACATCTCGGCCGCGGTGCCCTCGAGCAGGCGGCCGCAGCCGAGGCTGAAGAGCGTGTCGGCGCAGAGCAGGACGTCGCCATCGGGCGAGAAGTAGCTGATGTGGCCGCGGGTGTGGCCGGGGGTGTCGATCACCTCGAAATGGGACTGGCCGAAGGGGACGCGGTCACCCTCCTTGACGGCCTGATCCAGACGGGGGAGGCGGTGCTGGTCGGCGGCGGCGCCGACCACGGTGGCGCCGTACTTCTCCCGGACCGCGTCGACGCCGGCGATGTGGTCGTCGTGATGGTGGGTGATGAGGATGACGTCGAGCCGGCCGCCGTCCTTTTCGATGGCGTCGATGCAGGCGGCGGCGTCGGCCGGGTCGACGATGCCGACGGCGCCGGAGCCGTCGTGCAGGAGCCAGGCGTAGTTGTCCGACAGGATCGGGACGGCGCGGGCGGTGATCGGCATGGGGGGCTCCGGATCGGTGATGGCGGACAGGGTGGTAGCGCGGCACGGAGGAGGCGCAAAGCGGGGGCGTGCACGCGGGCCGGCAGAACATGGTATAACGCGCCCATGGGGGCGGACTCGCACTCGGCGGACGCATTCTATGGCTCGGCACGGGGCAGCGTGGCGTGTCGTTTGCTGCGCCAGCAACTCGTGAGACTCTGGCCTGATCTGAGCCAGCAGAGCGTGTTGGGCCTCGGCGTGACGTCGCCCTATCTGAGGGCTTGGCGTGGGCAGGCGGCGCGGTGCATCGCAGCCCGGCCCGGGCAGTTCGGCGCCGCCCGCTGGCCGCTTGTCGCCGCCAATCTGGCTTGCGCGGTGGAGGAGCACGCGCTGCCATTCCCCGATTTGTTTTTCGACCGGGTCCTGCTGGTGCACGGCCTCGAGGCGGCGGACAGTCCGCGGGCGATGCTGCGGGAGGTTTGGCGGGTGTTGAAGGATGACGGGCGGTTGCTCGTGGTGACGCCGAACCGCATGGGCATCTGGGCGCATGTGGAGACGACGCCGTTCGGCCATGGGCAGCCCTACTCGCCGGGTCAGATCGGCCGGTTGCTGGCCGCGCAGGCGTTCCGGGTCGAGCGGCGGGCATTCGCGCTCTATCTGCCGCCGGTGCGGCTGCGGCTGGCGCTGCGGGGTGCCCGGATTTGGGAGCAGGCGGGGCGGTTCCTGGTGCCGCACCTCGCCGGCGTGGTGGTGACGGAGGCGATCAAGGACGCGTATGGGGTGATGCCGCTGAAGTCGTCGCGGCCGCTGCGGCGGCTGTTGAGCGAGGCGGCTTAGCCCTCATCGTGTTGTTTAATTCACAAAGTTTTGTGCTCGTCTTCCTGCCGGCGGTGCTCGCGCTGTTCTATGCGGCGCCCGGGCTGCGGTCGCGGCAGGCGGTGCTGGTCGTCGCGTCGCTGGCGTTCTACGGCTACTGGGACCTGCGGTTCGTGCCGGCGCTGGTGGGTTTGACGCTGGCGGTTTGGCTGATCGCGCGGCTCTACCAGGCGACACTGTGGCGTTGGGTGCCGGTGGCGGGGATCGTGCTGAACCTCGGCGTGCTCGGTGTCTGCAAATACGCCAATTTCCTGGGCGCGAGCGTCGCGGGCCTGCTGGGGATCGGGTTCACGCCGTTCGACATCATCCTGCCGCTCGGGGTGAGCTTCTTCACCTTCCAGAAGATTTCTTATCTCGTCGACCTGCGGCGCGGGGACCGTCACTTTTATGGTCTGCTCGAGTTCTTTGCTTTCGTGACGTTCTTCCCGCAGCTGATCGCCGGGCCGATCGTGCGGCACAACGAGCTGATGCCGCAGTGGCGGCTGGATCCGCATGGGCCGGCGCTCTGGAGCTTTCTGTCGCGCGGGTTCGTGCTGTTCACGATCGGCTTCGCCAAGAAGGCCGGGATCGCCGACACTCTGGCGCCGATCGTCGACCCGCTATTCGCGCAGTCGGTGGCTGGGCCGCTCGGGCTGGCGGCGGGGTGGGTCGCGGCGGTCGGGTATGCGTTGCAGATCTACTTCGACTTCTCCGGCTATTCCGACATGGCGATCGGGTTGGGACTGATGTTCGGGCTGCGGCTGCCGCTCAACTTCGATGCGCCGTACCGGTCCTGCAGCATCCGCGAGATGTGGCGACGGTGGCACATGACGCTGTCCCGCTTCCTGCGCGACTACGTGTACATTCCGCTGGGCGGCAATCGCGCGGGGGCGCTCGCCCAGGCGCGCAACGTGGTCGCGACGATGCTGCTGGGCGGGCTTTGGCACGGGGCGGCATGGACGTTCGTGTTCTGGGGCGGCTTGCAGGGCGGGGCGTTGGCGGTCAACGGGATGTGGAGCCGGCGCGGGCTCCGGATGCCGGCCGCCCTGGGATGGGCGCTGACCACCCTGTTCTTCGTCGCCGCGTTCGTGTTCTTCCGCGCGGAGAGCTTCGGCTCGGCCCTGCACGTGCTCGGAGGCATGGCGGGGCTAGGCGGCGGCGCGCCGTTCCACCTGAAGGATTGGTGGATCCTGCCGGTGGCGGCGCTCGCGGCGGTGTTGGGGCCGACGAGCCAGAGCCTGGTGCTCGAGCGTCTGCGCCCGGTCGGCTGGATGGCGATTCCGGCCGGGGCGGCCCTGGTCGGCCTGATCCTGCTGTCGGGCGGGCGGCTGCCGAACGAGTTCATCTATTTCCAGTTCTGACCTCGAGGGCGGCTGGGCGCGGTTTGCGCGGCTGTTCCTCGGCACGGCGTTCGCGCTGCTTGCGGTGCTGTACGGCTTCGTGGCGATCGTCGATCCGTGGGATACGCTGCCGCTCTCGCCGCCTCTGCCGCGGGTGCCGATCAGCACGAACGCGCGCTACTCGTTCCCCGCGCTCGCGCGCAGCGCGCGTTTCGACTCGGTGATCCTGGGCGACTCGACGGCGCGGCTGCTGCAGCCGGCGGTGCTGGACCCGGGCCTGCACGCGCGGGTGGTCAACCTGGCGATGAACGCGGCGACGGCCTACGAGCAGAGCCAGATGCTGACCGTGTTCCTGCGCGCGCATCCGCAGCCGAAATGGGTGATCCTCTCGATCGACCAATCGTGGTGCAGCGGGTCCGTCGTCCGGTTCACGCCGCGGTCGTTCCCCGCGTGGATGTATCGGCGCAATCTCTGGCCGGCCTATCGCGAGATCCTGACGCCCTACGCGGTTCAGGAGGCGGCGAACCAGTTCGCGGTGATGATGGGGTGGAAGAAGCGGCGCTACGGGCTGGACGGCTATACGAGCTTCGTGCCGCCCGACAGCGCCTATGACCCGGCGCGGCGGGATGCGCTGTTCCGCCAGCTGCACGTGGACAATGATCCGGCGCCGGCCGGGTTCGAGCCCGCGCTACCGGCGATGCCGATCCTGGACGCCATGCTGCACGGCATCCCGGCGGCCACGCGGGTGATCCTGTTCTTTCCGCCGCTGAGCGCCGAGGTGCAGGGGGCGCCGGGCAGCGTCGCCGCCGCATACTGGTCTGCCTGCAAGCGGGACGTGACGTTGCGCGGGCGCGAGCGCGGCGCGCTGGTGCTGGATTTCAACCGGGCGAGCGACATCACCGCGGACAGGAACAATTACTGGGACCCAGTCCATTACCGGCAGGCGATCGCGCGGCGGCTGATGGAGGGGTTGATCGCCGGGTCGTCGCCGGACGCGACGACCCTGGCGGTGCCGCGCTGAGGCGGCCGGTCAGCGCGGGTTGAGGTCGCCCAGGAAGGGGCTGCCGTTGACGTGCGTGCGGTAGTACTCGCTACCGGGGCCGCTGTGCTGAGGCGGCGGGGCGGCCTGGGGCGGCGGCGCGGGGCGGGCGGCGGCGACCGGCACCGGGCCGGGGCGACGCTCGAACGGGGCGGGGCGGCCGGGCTCGCGGTAGGCGGCCGCGGGGTTCTCGCGTGCGCGGCGTTCATCGCGGTAACGGTCCTCGCGGAAACGCTCGCCACGGTAGCGATCGTCGCGGTAGCGCTCGCGCTCGCCGCCGAGGACGATGGTGGGGCCCGGCGAGACGGGGACCGCATAGGCCGGCTCGGCATAGTAGGGCCCGGGAGCGTAACCGCCGTCGTAGTAGCCGTATGCGGGCGCCGGCTGGGCGTAGCCGGTGCCGTAGGGGCCGATGGGGGCCGGCGCGCAGGCGCCGAGGCCGGCGGCGGCCGAGAGGGCGATGAACAGAGGGAGGCGCATTGGTCTTCTCCTTTATACGCTAGCGCGTGAGAGGCTTTCGCGTTCGCCTGACTCCGGGTATGGCGCAGGAAAATGGCGCAAAGCGGGCGCCGTGCGCAGGGAGCACCGATCGATGCCGGTCAGCGGCCGAGGCCCATACGATGACAGCAACATCTTTGCCCGCCTGCTCCGGGGCGAGATCCCGTCCAAGCGGCTCTACGAGGACGAGTGGGCGGTGGCGTTCCACGACATCGCGCCGCAAGCCGCGATCCATGTGCTGGTGATTCCGCGCGGCCGGTATGTGGCGCTGTCGGATTTCGTGGCGGAGGCGTCCGAGGCGGAGATCGCCGGGTTCTTCCGCGCGGTAGGCCGGGTTGCGCGCGACCTTGGGCTGGAAGAGCCGGGGTTTCGCGCGATCGCCAACATGGGACCGGCTTCCGGGCAGGAGGTACCGCATTTCCATGTCCATCTGGTCGGCGGCGGCCCGTTAGGGCCGATGCTGGCGCGGCGTGATTGACATTCGGGGCCGGGCACCCGAACCTCAGATCTTCCGAGGGGTGTCCCGGCAAGGGGCTGAGATTTCGCTATGGGTCCGGTCCGGGCCCGGCGCGATGACCCTGAAACACCTGATCCGGGTCATGCCGGCGTAGGGACGGGGTGTACGACCATCCCGCCGCCGCCGAGTGGCCCCCTCGAAGGGAGGCGCGCGTGACCTATCAGCAGAAGCCGAGTTCGGTGACCACGGGGCCGATCCAAGGCTCGCACAAGATTTACAGCAGCCCGGCGGGCCGCCCCGACATCTCCGTGCCGTTCCGGCAGATCGTGCTCGACCCTTCGTCGGGGGAGGAGCCGCTGTCGCTGTATGACACGTCCGGCCCCTACACGGAGGCGAACGTGGCGATCGACCTCGCGGCCGGGTTGCCGCAGGTGCGGGCGGCTTGGCTCGCCAAGCGCGGGTTCACGGTGGCGACGCCGCGCGACGTGAAGCCGGAGGATAACGGCTACGTGCCGGCCGACCGGCTGGTGCCGGCCTGCCCGGCGCCGCGGACGCTGCTGGAAGGCCGAGCCGGGCAGCCGGTGACGCAGTATGAGTTCGCCCGGGCCGGGATCATCACGGAAGAGATGATCTACGTGGCGCACCGGGAAAATCTGGGGCGGACGCAGGCGCTGGCCGAGGCGGCGGCACGGATCGAAGACGGGGAAAGCTTCGGCGCCGAGATCCCGCAATTCGTGACGCCGGAGTTCGTCCGCGACGAGATCGCGCGGGGGCGGGCCATCATCCCGGCGAACATCAACCACCCGGAACTCGAGCCGGTCATCATCGGGCGCAACTTCCTGGTCAAGATCAACGCCAACATCGGGAACTCGGCGGTGACGTCGGGTGCGTCCGAGGAGGTGGAGAAACTGGTCTGGGCGATCCGCTGGGGCGGCGACACGGTCATGGACCTGTCGACGGGTCGCAACATCCACAACATCCGCAGCTGGATCATGCGCAACTCGCCGGTGCCGATCGGGACGGTGCCGATCTATCAGGCGCTCGAGAAGGTGGGCGGCGACGCGGACAAGCTGGATTGGGAGGTGTTCAAGGACACGCTGATCGAGCAGGCGGAGCAGGGGGTCGACTACTTCACCATCCATGCGGGCGTTCGGCTGGCGCACGTGCCGCTGACGGCCAAGCGCGTGACCGGCATCGTGTCGCGCGGGGGATCGATCATGGCGCGCTGGTGCCTGGCGCATCACCGCGAGAGCTTCCTCTACGAGCGCTTCGACGAGATCTGCGACATCATGCGCCGCTACGACGTGTCGTTCTCACTGGGCGACGGGTTGCGGCCCGGCTCGAATGCTGATGCCAACGACCGGGCCCAGTTCGCGGAGCTGGAGACGTTGGGCGAGCTGACCAAGGTGGCGTGGGACAAGGGCTGCCAGGTGATGATCGAAGGGCCCGGCCATGTGCCGATGCACAAGATCAAGGTCAACATGGACAAGCAGCTGCGGGAGTGCGGCGAGGCGCCGTTCTACACGCTGGGGCCGCTGACGACGGACATCGCGCCGGGCTACGACCACATCACGTCGGCGATCGGTGCGGCGATGATCGGTTGGTTCGGGACGGCGATGCTCTGCTACGTGACGCCGAAGGAGCATCTGGGCCTGCCGAACCGGGACGACGTGAAGACCGGCGTGATCACCTACAAGATCGCGGCGCACGCGGCCGACCTCGCGAAAGGTCACCCGGCGGCCAAGCTGCGCGACGACGCGATCAGCCGGGCGCGCTTCGAGTTCCGCTGGGAGGATCAGTTCAACCTGGGGCTCGACCCGGATACGGCGCGCAAGTTCCACGACGAGACCCTGCCGAAGGACGCGCACAAGGTGGCGCATTTCTGCTCCATGTGCGGGCCGAAGTTCTGCTCGATGAAGATCAGCCAGGACATCCGCGCCGACGCCGAGCGGGAAGCCGGGCTCGAGGCAAAGAGCCTGGAGTTCAAGGAGCGCGGCAGCCAGGTTTACGTGCCGGCTGCCGAGTAGGGGCTACGGTGGCGCTAGGGGCTCGAGCGGCGCTCGAAGCGGTCGGACAGTTGCCGGACGTGGAGATCGACATCGCGGGCGCCGCGCTCCAGCTCGCGCGGGTCGACGCTGCCGATGCTGACTGGACGGGCGCGGAGGCGCATCTATCGACGCTCGCGCGCGAGGCGATCGATCTGGCGCGCGGGGTGGCGCCGGGGGATTTGCCGGCGCGGGCGGGCGCGCTGGCCGGGCTACTCACGGGGCGGCACGGCTACCGCGGCGACACGGACACCTACGACGATCCATGCAACGCCAACCTGATCCATGTGATCGAACGGCGCCGCGGGCTGCCGGTGGCGCTCGGGGTCCTGTGGCTCCATTGCGCGCGCGCCATCGGCTGGGGCGCGCACGGGATCGACTTTCCCGGGCATTTCTTGCTCGCGCTGGAGGCTGATCCGGTCGGCAAGGGGCGCGCGGCGCCGGCGTCGCAGCAGATCGTGCTGGACGTGTTCGCGGGGGGATTGCCGCTGGAGGCGCGGGGTCTGCGGGCGTTGCTGAAAAGAGTCGGCGGCGCGGAAGTCGAATTGAAGCCCGGCGTGCTGCAACCGATGTCGGCCCGCCGGGTGCTGCTGCGGCTGCAGGACAACATCCGCATCCGGCGCCTGCAGGTCGCGGATTACGCGGGGGCGCTCGATTGCACGGATTCGATGCTGGCCATCGCGCCCGACCATGCGCCGCTCTGGCGAGAGGCGGCGATGATGAATGAGCGGCTCGATCAGATCGCGTCGGCCCTGAAGTGCTACAGCCGCTTCCTGGACCTCGTGCCCGACGGCGACGCCGCTGCCCAGACGAGGGCGGCGATGGACGAGCTGCGGACCAGACTCAACTAGCCCCGCTCATTCCCGGCGGTGGTGGGTGAGGAACTCGGTGAAAAGGGCATCCTTCTGCGCGTCGCTCAGAGGCGGAAGCGTGGGGGCGCGCTGCGCCAGGAAGGCGTCGAACTGGATGCGAAGCCGTTCGATCTGGGTCAACGGGGCAGTCGCGGCCACCGGCGGCCCGAATGTCGCGACCGATGGAGAAACCGCGTCGGCGGGCGTAAGGGGCACGACCGGCCGCGGGGAGAGGGAGAAGACGGCCCCCAAGCTCACGAATAACAGCAGGAGCAGGAGCGGGACGGCGTCGCGCCGTCGCAGCCCGGGCTCCGCCGGCTCGGGCGGCTGGCGCGTTTGCGCGAGGACCGGCCGAGGCGGCGCCGTGGTCAACGCGGTGGCGGGTGCGGTGACCGGCGCCGCTGGCAGGCGCAAGGCCGGGGAGCCGACGAACAAGAACTGCAGCTGAACGGGCTTTTCGCCGAGGAACTCGGCCATGGCTGCGAGAAGCTCAAGGGTTTCGGGGCCGATCGTCTCGGGTTGCTGGACGATCGCGAGCAGGCGGCTTTCGGTCCTGACCCGCTGGGTGACGATCTCGGCCAGTTCGGCCGGGCCGCGCTCGACTCGGAGATCGATCTCCGGGCCGACGATTTGAAGGAGCAGACGTTCCAGCGTCAGCCGGGAGCGGAGCGGGTTGCCGACCCAGACGACCCTGGTCGCCTCATCGACGATGTCCTGCAGCACGGCTTCGAGGCTCGCCGCGCGCCGCCCGGTGTCCTCATCGGCCAGCGCCACGAACGGTGCCCCAGACCTCAGTTTGTCTAGTACGGCCGTCACGTTCGGCTCTTCGACGACTGCCCCGTCGAGCATCATGGTTGCGATTTCGAGCGCGCCAGGTAGCGGTCGAAATCCTCGAACAGGCTATTCTTTTCCTCGGGCGTCAGACCCTCGGGCAAGTCGGACGCCGCGGGCGGGGGAGGCGGCACGGGCTTTGCGCTCGCGGTTCGCGAGACGCGATGAACAACGGAGGGACGGCGTAGCACGATGGGCTTCTCCGGCGGTTTCGTCGCGCACCCGAACAAGATCCCCACCATAGAGATCAAGGTGGCGGGACACAGTAGCCGACCTCTCATCGATACACCCGAAACGTTAATGAACCGCCAACGCGGGCTCACGCCGAACGCTTTAACCCTCTTTGCGCGAGACTAACGAGGTAAGCCGCCCAACGTTCATCGAACTCCGCGGCCAATCGGTCGAGGTAGGCCCAGGTGAAGATGCCGGTATCATGGCCGTCGCTGAAACGGATGCGGATGGCGTAGTGGCCGATCGGCTCGACGTGGACGATGTTCACATCCTGCTTGCCGGAGACGACCACCTTCTGATCGGGCGCATGGCCCTGCACCTCGGCGCTCGGGCTCTCGACCCGCAGGTATTCGGCTGGCAGGCTGACGGTGCGGCCGTCGTCGAAGGTGACCTCGAGTTGCCTCGTCGCGCGGCGGACGCGGATGTTCGTCGCGGTGACGGGCATCGGGGCGGGCTACTCGTCGAGCACCCGCGCTTCATCGGGGAGCATGATCGGCACGCCGTCCCTGACCGGAAAAGCGAGCCCCGCTTGCCGACTGATAAGCTCGCGCGCCTCGGGCCGCCATTCGAGCGGGCCCTTCGTCACGGGGCAGACGAGGATCTCGAGCAACCTGCGGTCGATCTCGGGTTCGGTCATGTCAGCTCACGATCCGCCCGGTCTCGTCGTCGTCGTCGGATGCATGGGCCCCCATGCGCAGCAGGGCCAGCAAGGCGTTCGCGCGCTCCTGCGTGTTGGCCGCCTCCAGGAGCGCCTGCTTCTCGGCCGGCTCGAAGGGGCAAACCATCGCCAGCGTGGAGACCAGCATGGCGTCGGCCATCTCATTGATGGCGTCCCAGTTCGCCTCGAAGCCGCGTGCCTTGAAGTAGATCTTCAGGGCGTCGAGCAGGGTGTCGCGGTCGACCTCGTCGTTGTCGCCGTGCAGGTCCATGGTGAAGCGCGAGAAGTCGGCGCGGACCCGGCGATACCCGCGCTGCATTTCGAGTTCGACCGAGATGACGAAGCGCGTCAGCCCCTTCAGCGTGATGAGGAAGCAGCCGTCATCCGTCTCGCTGAAGGAGGTGATGCGGCCGAGGCAGCCGACCCGGTAGAGGCCGGGGCCGGTGGGCGTCGCCGAGCGGGACTGGTCCGGCTGGATCATGCCGATGGCGCGGCCCTGGCCCATCGCATCTTCGATCATCGCGAGGTAGCGCGGCTCGAAGATGTTAAGGGGCAGGCGTCCGCCGGGGAGCAGCAGCGCGCCGGCGAGCGGGAACACGGCAAACTCGTTGGGCAGCGAGTTCGCACGGGCGAGGGTCACGGGCACTAGCGGAACAACAGGGCAGACAGCTTGCGCCGGGCTGCCAGTGTTGCCGGATCGGTCAGGCCCCAGGCTTCGAAGAACTTCAACAGCTGCAGGCGGGCGCCGTCCTCGTTCCAGGAACGGTCGCGCTTGACGATCTCGAGCAAGGCCGCCGCGGCTTCGTCGCGCTTGCCGGTGGCATTGAGCGCGGTCGCGAGATCGTAGCGGGCCTGGTGGTCGTCGGGGTTGGCGGCCACGCGCTTTTCGAGCTCGTTCAGGCCGGCGCTCGCTTTGCGTCCCTCGGCGGCAAGGGCCAAGGCGCTGCGGACGCCGCTGATCTCGGGATGGTCGGCGATCTTGGCCGGCACCTGCGAGAGCGCGTCTGTCGCCTGATCTTCCTCGCCGAGCGCGATCAGGACGCGGATCAGCCCGCCCCAGGCCTCCGGGTTTTCCGGTTCATCCTGCAGGATCTCGCTGAACAGCCCGCCGGCCTCCTGGTAGCGCTGGTCCTCCATGGCGGTCTTGGCTTCCGCCAGCAGGTCGGCCGAGGGCATGGCGCCGCCGGCCAGCTTCAGCAGGCCTTCGACGAAGCGCTTGATCTCGGATTCCGGCAGCGCGCCCTGGAAGACGTCGGCGATCTGGCCCTGCCAGAAGGCGGCGACGGTCGGGACGGATTGCATCGGCAGGCCGATGGCGGCGAGCTGCTGGACGAGGGCCCGGTTGGCGTCGATGTCGATCTTGACGAGCTTGACGCGACCGCCGGCGGCCTTGGTGACTTTCTCCAGGGCCGGGGTGAGCTGCTTGCAGGGGCCGCACCAGGTCGCCCAGAAGTCGACCATGACGGGAACCTGGCGCGACGCCTCGATGACGTCCTGCATGAAGGTCGCTTGGGTGCTGTCGATGACCATGGCGTCCGTGCTGACGCCGGGCTGTGACCTGGCGGGGTTGCGCCCGATGATCGTGTCCATGCCGGTTCCTCGCTTTCCGTCGCCCATAGATGTTGCAGGAGGCATTGTTGTGCAAGTTCAGCCCCGGCGAGTGTTGCGCAGTTGAGATGAGGGGGTTTGCTGTGTAAGATCACAAGTGCCGCAGGGGGTGAAGCGGTCGGCCCTCCGCTACATCCAGCACCTGTCCAGTCAGGCGCCGAACCTGGTTGTTTTGGTGCTCGCCTCGCCCGCGCTAGACCTCCCTCGCGCTGGCTGGTGCGCCAGACGGTCCAGCGCGGTGATGTCCGTATCCTTCGATACAGGCCGTAAGCGCTAGGGAAGAGCGGGGGCCTCGTCCAGCCGGGTTATTCGGTCGCCGAGGCGGACGTGGCCTGGCTGCAGCACGCGCGCCAGGATGCCGCCCTGCCCGCGGACGGCGTTGTAGCCGCCGGGGCCCAGCAGGATTTCCATGCGTGAGCAGGGGTGGCAGAGGCCCGCATAGGCCAGCACGGCGGTGCCCAGCCTGAAGTGGCGGTCCTTGAGGGCGAGCAGGTTGATCCCGCGGACGACGATGTTGCGGCGGAGCAGCGCCGGGTCGGCCGGGGCGCCACCGAGGAAGGCCCCGATCGCGGCCAGGTTCTCCTCGCCGATGAGGCTGACTTGGCGGGGGCCGCCGTGCCCGCCGTAGTGATCGCCCAGGACGCCCGACGCTTGCTCCAGCGTCGCCTCGCCGACGATGTGCATTGCGGCATGCCGGGCGGGCCGGAGGCCGATCCAGCCGACCGTTCCCGGGCGCACGAGACCATCGAGCAGGCGGCGGAGCGGCGAGCCGGGCGGAAGCGGCGGGGTTGCGGTTTCTCCCATGCTGAAGGATGTAGGCGTCATCGTCCCAACCAGGAGGGCAGCATGTCTGTCGACGTGAAGTATCGCACGAGTGCAACCGCCCATGGCGGGCGGGACGGCGAGAGCCGGACGGATGACGGGGCTTTGGCCGTCAAGATTGGGCGTGCCGAAGGAGATGGGCGGCAACGGCGTGGGCAACAATCCGGAGCAGCTGTTCGCCGCCGGGTATGCGGCCTGCTTCCTGGGCGCGATGAAGTTCGTCGCCAGCCAGAACAAGGATGGCGCGCAGGTTCCCAACGACGCGACGGTGCAGAGCATGGTCGGGATCGGCCCGCGCAGCGAGGGCGGATTCGGGCTCGAGATCGAGCTGAAGATCACCCTGCCGGGCGTGCCGCACGAGCAGGCCGAGGCGCTGGTGGACAAGGCGCACCAGGTTTGCCCGTACAGCAACGCGACGCGGAACAACGTCCCCGTCCGCCTGACGGTCGCCTAAGGGTTCACCGGACGAACGCGGCGGCCATCAGGGCCGCCGTGTATTCGCTCCGCGGCTGCGCGAAGAGCGCTTCCGCCGGGCCCTGTTCGACGACCCGGCCGGCTTGCAAGACGGCCACGCGGTGGGACAGGGCGCGCACTACGGCCAGATCATGGCTGATGAACAGGTAGGACAGCCCGTGGGCCTGTTGCAGCGTGCGCAGCAGATCGACCAATTGCGCCTGGACCGAGCGATCGAGCGCGCTGGTCGGCTCATCGAGGATGAGCAGGCGGGGTTTCAGCACGATGGCGCGGGCGATCGCGATGCGCTGCCGCTGGCCGCCGCTGAATTCGTGCGGATAGCGGCCGGCCGCTTCCGTCGATAGGCCGACCTCATCCAAGGCCGCGGCGACGCGGGCCGCCCGGGCCTGGCTGTCGAGTCCGCCCTCATGCACACGCAGCCCTTCCGCCACGATGTCGGCCACGCTCATGCGCGGCGATAGGCTGCCATATGGGTCCTGGAACACGATCTGCATGCGGCGCCGCAGCGCGCGCAACTCGCGGGCTGGCAGGGCGGCGAGGTCCCGCCCTTCGATCAGGACCTGTCCCTGCGCCGGCTGCAGACGCAACATCGCCAGGCCGATGGTGCTCTTGCCGGACCCGCTCTCGCCGACGAGGCCCAGCGTCTCGCCCGCTCGAACCGATAGGCTCACGCCGTCCACCGCGCGGACCTCGGCGACGACGCGGCGCAGGACGCCCCGGCGGACGGGGAACACGACTTTCAGATCGCGGGCCTCGGCCACCAGAGGAGCGCTCGGGGGGATAGGGGCCGGGCTGCCCGACGGCTCGGCGGCGATCAGCATCTTGGTGTAGGGGTGTTGGGGCGCCTCGAATACGGTCTGGACCTGTCCGGTCTCGACGATTTGGCCGTGCCTCATCACCGCGACCCGGTCGGCGACCCGGCGGACGACGTTGAGGTCGTGGCTGATCAGCAGCAGCGCCAAGCCGCGACGGGCCTTTTCGGCGGCCAGCAGGGACAGGATGCCGGCCTGGATCGTGACATCGAGGGCGGTGGTCGGCTCGTCGGCGATCAGCAGCTTGGGGTCGTTGGCCAGCGCCATCGCGATCATCACACGCTGACGCTGGCCGCCGGAGAGCTGGTGCGGGAACGCGTCGAGCCGGTGGGCGGCATCGGCGAAGCCCACGCGCGACAGCAGGGACACCACCTCGGGCCTCGAGGGCTGCATGCCGTGCAGCGCCATCGCCTCGCCGACCTGGCGCCCGATCCGCTGCAGCGGGTTGAGGCTCGTCATCGGCTCCTGGAAGACCATGCCGGCCACGCCGCCGCGGGCCCGCTGCAGCGTGCGCGCGTCGGCCGCCAGGATGTCCTGCCCGTCGAGCGCGATCCGGCCGGAGAGGGTCGCGCCCGGCGGGAGCAGCCGGAGGATGGAGAGCGCGGTCAGCGACTTGCCGGACCCGCTCTCGCCGACCAGGGCCAAGGTTTCGCCGGCCGCGAGCGCGAACGAGACGCCGTCGACGACCGGCTTGCCGCCGAACGCAATGCGCAAGTCCTCGACCGACAGCATCAGGGCTTGCGTCCGGAGCGCGTTAATTCGATAGGCTCGAAATGCCCGATCCGCTCCCCTACGGCGCCGACACGCTGGTCATTCCGTTCACCTTCGTGCCGGACACGCGGCCGCGGCCCGAACAGGCCCAGAGGCCGCCGGAGATTCCGCCGGAGACGCCGCCGCCCCGCCGCGAGTGAGCGCGTCATAGGGTCTTCCGCGGATCGAACGCGTCGCGCAAAGCCTCGCCGATGAAGATCAGCAGGGTGAGCAGCCCGCCGAGGACGACGAACGCGGTGGCCGCCAGCCACGGCGCCTGCAGGTTGTTCTTGCCTTGGCTCACCAGTTCGCCCAGCGAGGGGGAGCCCGGCGGTAAGCCGAAGCCGAGGAAGTCGAGGCTCGCGAGCACCGTCACCGAGCCCGAGAGCGTGAAGGGCAGGAAGCTCAGCACCGCGACGAGCGCGTTCGGCAGGATGTGGCGCGCCATGATCGCGCCGTCCCGCACCCCCAGCGCGCGCGCGGCCCGCACGTAATCGAGGTTGCGGCCGCGGAGGAATTCGGCCCGCACGACGCCCGTGAGGCTCATCCAGGAGAAGACGAGCAGGAACAGGAGCAAGACCCAGAAGCCGGGTGTGACGATGCTGCCGAGGATGATGAGCATGTAGAGCTGCGGCATGCCGGACCAGATCTCGATGAAGCGCTGGGCCAGCAGGTCGGTCAACCCGCCGTAGAACCCCTGAACCGCGCCGGCCGCGATCCCCACGAGGGACGACACGAAGGTCAGCGAGAAGCCGAACAGCACGGAGATGCGGATGCCGTAGATGACGCGCGCCAACACGTCGCGGGCTTGGTCGTCCGTGCCGAGCAGGTTGCGCCACGAGGGCGGGGAGGGGGCGGGGACGGCGAGGTTCTTGACGATGGTGCCGTAGCTGAAGCGGATGGGCGGCCACAGCATCCAGCCATGCGCGGCGATGCGCTGTTGGAGCGCCGGGTCGGTGAAGTCCGCCTCGAGGGGCAGGAGGTCGTCGCCGAAGCTGTCCTCGCTGTAGTCGCGGACGACGGGGAAGAAGAGATGGCCCTCGTAGCTGACGACGAGCGGCCGATCGTTGGCGACGAACTCGGCGAACAGGCAGACGAAGAACAGCAGCGTGAAGAGGATCAGCGACCAGTAGCCGCGCCGGTGCGCCCGGAAGAGGGCCAGGCGCCGCCGGGTCAGGGTGGGGGCGGTCACAAGCGGGCCTCGAAATCGATCCTGGGGTCGACCACGGTGTAGAGGAGGTCGCCGACGATCTGCAGCACGAGGCTCAGCAGGGTGAAGATGTAGAGGGTGCCGAACATGACGGGGTAGTCGCGGCGGATCGCGCTCTCGAACCCGAGCAGGCCGAGTCCGTCGAGCGAGAAGACGATCTCGACCAGGAGCGCCGAGCTGAACAGGATGCCGATGAAGGCGGCGGGGAAGCCGGCCACGATCAGCAGCATGGCGTTGCGGAAGATGTGGCCGTAGAGCACCCGCGTCTCGCCGGCGCCTTTAGCTCGCGCGGTCAGCACGTATTGCTTGCGGATCTCCTCGAGGAAGCAGTTCTTCGTCAGGATGGTCAGCCCGGCGAACCCGCTCGCCACGAGCGCCACCGTCGGCAGCACCATGTGCCAGGCGTAGTCCGCTACACGCTCCGGCCAGGGCCAGGACGCGGAGCCGCTGCTGACCAGGCCGCGGAGCGGGAACCACTGCACGAAGCTGCCGCCGGCGAACAGCACGACGAGGAGGATGGCGAACAGGAAGCCGGGGATCGCGTAGGCCACCAGCACGGCCGCGGAAGTCGCGACGTCGAACCGGGTGCCGTCGCGGACCGCCTTCTGGATCCCGAGCGGGATGCTGATCAGGTAGACGAGCAGCGTCGACCACAGCCCCAGCGAGACGCTGACGGGCATCTTCTGCAGCACGAGGTGGAGCACCGTGTCGTCGCGGAAGAAGGACCGGCCGAAATCGAAGCGGAGGTAGTGGCCGACCATCTCGAGGAAGCGCTGTCCGGCGGGCTTGTCGAAGCCGAACTGCCGCTTGATCTGCTCGATCTGCTGAGGATCGAGGCCCTTCCCGCCGCGGTAGGCGCCGCTGTCGCTCTGCGCGCCGGTGATGCGGGCGGTGGCGCCGCCGGCGGCATCGAGGCCGCTGCGCGCCTCGGCCACGGCCTGCTCGACCGGGCCGCCCGGGGCGAACTGCACGATGGCGAAGTTGATGGCGATGATGCCGAACAGCGTGGGGACCAGCAGCAACAGCCGGCGCAGGAGGTAGCGGCCCAATCGA
>JAVVHH010000009.1:0-47120 GCA_032249615.1 Acetobacteraceae bacterium | reverse complement strand
GGGCGCTCGCGGTCGTGTACTCGCCCACGGGACCCGGCGCGGCCCGGATCGACCCTGCGACGCTGCAGAGCTTCGAACGGCGTCATCGCGCCGGGATTCTGCGGCGGCTGTGCCAGCGGCGGCAGAGCCCGGCGGTTCATCTTCGCCTGGTGACCGCCCTATTCGAGCTGTGGGCGCATTCCCGGGGCGACCGGATCATCTTCGGCCTGTTTGCGCGCGCGGTGCTGACGTCTGGAAGGCGGATTCTGTCCCACGCTTAGGCTGGGCGGCCCGCGAAAGGAGAAACGGTGGCGCAAGTTGTTCTGACGCCTGCGAGACCTGGCACCACGAGAAGAGTTGCCTCTTCGACTTGGATCGGGCCGAGCCTGGTGGTCATCGCGTCCACGTTCAACCTGCTGTTCTGTTTCCTGAACACGAAGGGGCTGCATCTCGGGCTGCAGCAGGTGGCGCTGGCTCAGATCATGATCTTCGGCTGCGGCTTGTTCGCGGTGCGCCGGAGCGTCGATCAGGCGTATGCGACGGGCGCGGCGATGCTCGTACTTCTCGTGATCGGCTTGAAGGTCTTCAACCGGGATGTCGACTTGAAGATCCTGTTCGATGTCGGGCTCATCCCGGTGTTCATGTTGCTCGGGCGAGCGTCATCACTCAAGCAAGCGGACCGCGTCGTCACGATACTCATCATCTGCGTCGTCGGCATCGGATTGTTCGAACTGCTGGCGCCGACGATCTATGAGCGGATATTCAATATCCGCGAGTATTACGTCACCAAGGGCGCGCTCGACGCCGATTACAACGCGGGCGACGAGGGCGGCTTCCTCCCCAACGGGCAGCGGGTGGGCGATGCGGGCCGCAACATCCTGCCCGGGCTGCTGGGTCCGCACCGGGTCGCGTCGATATTCCTCGAGACCGTGTCGATGGGGAATTTCGCGATCATCTGCCTGATCTGGCTGCTCGCCTCGCGGCCGGCGTCAACGTGGCGGCGGATGTTCTTGATCGGGGGCGCGGTGGCCGCGATCGTGCTGTCGGACTCACGGTTCGGAATGGGATGCAGCCTGCTGCTGCTGGCGGTCTGGGGGGGCGGCTGGCACCGCTCGCGGGCGTTCACGTTCCTGCTCCCGATCGGCGCCTTGGTGGCGCTCTGTGCCTACGGGTTGACGCAGCATGTGGCCCCGGGGAGGTATCCGTGGATTCTGTCGGACGATCTGCAGGGGCGGCTGCGCTTCTCCGGCGCGATGCTCGATTTCTGGCCGGTTGGCAGCTGGTTCGGTCTGGTCGCGTCGCCGACATACACGGCCGACACCGGCTACGCCTACCTGCTGAACCAGATCGGGTTGCCGGCGGCGATCATCCTGTGGGGCGCGCTGGTGTTCTCACCCACGCGGTCGTCGAAGGACAGGCCGATGCGGGGCTACATCGCGCTCTATCTCGCGACGTCGCTGTGCGTGGGGGCGTCGCCGTTCTCGATCAAGACGGCCGCGCTCGCCTGGTTCCTGGTGGGCGCGCTGCAGTCTTCGTCGGCGCAGACCGGGCCGTATGGGTCACGCTCGGAGGCTGCGGCGCGGCTGCGGTGAGAGTGTGCTGATGGTCATCACCGGGTCCTACCACGACGCGCTGGTCACGCTATCGGTCCTGATCGCGATCGCGGCCTCCTACACGGCGCTCGATCTGGCGGGAAGGGTTCGGGTGTCGGCCGGGTGGGTGCGGCATGCCTGGCTGGCCACGGCGGCCGGGGCCATGGGCGGCGGCGTCTGGGCGATGCACTTCGTGGGGATGCTGGCGTTCGAGATGCCGGAGATGGAGGTCAGCTACGACCTCGGCCTCACGCTGCTGTCGCTCGCAGTCCCGGTGCTGGTCACCGGGCTGAGCTTCTTTGCGATCTCCCGGTTCCAGATCTCCGCCACGCTGCTGCTGGCCGGCGGGACGTTCATGGGGGTGGGCATCGCGGCGATGCACTACATCGGCATGGCGGCGATGCAGATGCCGGCGAGCCTGCGCTACGACAGGCTGTGGGTGTTCCTCTCGATCCTGATCGCGATCGTCGCGGCGTCGGTGGCGCTGTGGCTGTCGGTCCGCGCCAACCGGTTGCAGGTGCGGGTGATCTCGGCGGTCGCGATGGGGATCGCGGTATCGGGCATGCACTATGCCGGGATGCACGCGGCGATCTTCAGGGCGCTGGACGACCCGGCGATGGCGCCGGCGCGCGGCACCGTCTCGCAGGTCAACCTGGCGCTGGCGGTGGCGGTCTCCACGTTCGCGATCCTGTCTCTATCGCTGATCGCGGCCACGTTCGACCGGCGTTTCGCGTTCCTGGCCGAACGCGAGGCCGCCGCGCTGCGGCAGAGCGAGGAACGCTTCCGGCTGCTGTATCGCCGCACGCCGCTGCCGCTCTACTCGCTCAACCAGGACGGGTGGATCGAGGACGTGACGGACGCATGGCTCGAGCTGCTGGGCTACCCCCACGCCCAGGTGATCGGCCGCCCGTTCATCAACTTTCTGACGGAGGCGTCGGCCCGGCAGGCGGTCCAGGTGGACTGGCCGACGCTGATGGAGCAAGGCGAGCTCACGGAAGTCGAATACAACGTGGTCACGAAAGATGGGAGGTTCCTGGACGTGCTGGCCTCGGTCAGCATCGAGTATGATGCGGAGGGGCATTTCGTCCGCGCGCTGGGCGGGCTCGCCAACATCACCGACCGTAAGCGCGCCGAGGAAGCGCTGCGGCAGCTGCAGAAGATGGAGGCGGTCGGCCAGGTAACGGGCGGCGTCGCGCACGATTTCAACAATCTGCTGTCGGTGATCATCGGCAACATCGAGCTGCTGCGGAGGCGCGTGCCGGACGACCCGAAACTCACGCGGTTGCTGGACGGCGCGATGCAGGGCGCCCAGCGCGGCGCGTCGCTGACGCAGCGGTTGCTGACCTTCGCCCGGCGGCAGAGGCTGGAGCCCGAGCCGGTCGATCTGCCGGAGCTAGTACGGGGGGTGGCGGACCTGCTGCAGCGGTCGCTGGGGCCGACGGTGCGGATCGAAACGCAGTTCCCGCTGACGCTGTCACGCGCGCATGTCGACGCCAACCAGTTGGAGCTGGTGCTGCTCAACCTGGCGGTCAACGCGCGCGATGCGATGCCCGACGGGGGGCGGCTGACGATCTCGGCCAACGAGGAGTCGTTCGGCCGGTCGCCCCGCTCCGGGCCGAACGAGCTGCCGCCGGGCGATTACGTCTGCCTCTCGGTCGCCGATACCGGGACGGGGATGGACCCCGCCACCCTCGCCCGCGCCACCGAGCCGTTCTTCACGACAAAAGGGGTCGGCAAGGGAACCGGGCTGGGCCTATCGACCGCGCAGGGCCTGGCCGAGCAGTCGGGAGGGCGCCTGGTGCTGCGCAGCAAGCCGGGCGGGGGCACCACCGTCGAGCTCTGGCTACCGGCGATCGACAGCGCGGCGCCGCCGCAGACGGGCGACCTGCCGGCGGCAAAGCCGGTGGCGGCGCGCAGTGCGGTCCCGCTCACGGTGCTCGCGGTCGATGACGACCCGCTCGTGCTGGCCAACACGGTCGCCATGCTGGAGGATCTCGGCCACACCGTGCTGCCGAACAGTTCGGCGCAGGCCGCGCTGCGGGCGCTGGCCGACGGCGTGCGGCCGGACATCGTGGTGACGGACCACGCGATGCCGGGGGTGACCGGACTGCAACTGGCCGAGCGGGTCCGCACCGAGTATCCGAGCGTCCCGGTGCTGCTCGTCAGCGGCTATGCCGAGGTGATGGCCGGCGCCGATTTCGATGTGCCGCGATTGAACAAGCCGTTCACGCAGGTGGGCCTGGCGGAGGCGGTGGACGCGACGCTCCGCCGCGGATCGGCCGTGGTTGCGCTGCACCCGCACCGGATTGGCAGGCGCCCCTCCTCCACACGCTGAGGCGCACAGGCCGGGCGCGGTGACTACCGCCCTGCTTACGCAAGTAAGATCAATGCGCTAACCTCATCCTCACCAACCGTGTGGCACGGCCTGCCTGGCACATACAAAGCGAGCCAACCCATGTTCGACGAACCCGGTTTACCACGCGACCCCGACGATGACGCGACCGCGCCCACGCTGTACACGTTCGTATATTGCAGTCGTGCGGCCGAAGGCGTGGGCGACGCCGAGGTCGATCGCATCATCGAGGCGGCGCAACGCCATAATCTCACCTGCGGCATCACCGGGGTGCTCGTCTTCGGCAGCGGCGTCTTCTTTCAATGGATCGAGGGGCCGGGAGCCGAGGTGCGGAAGCTGGTGGCGAGCCTGCATGGCGATCCGCGCCACTACGATATCGTCTCGCTGGACCAGAGCGAGGAGAGGCGCGAGCGTCTGTATCCGAATTGGCAGATGGAGCGGGTCGGTGCCGACGACATCCGCGAAGTGCTCCAGGACGCGCTCGAAAGCGCCGAGGACGAGAACAACGTCGCAGCACTGAGACGTATTCTCGATCACCTGGCGACGCGGTCGCTCGATTCGCTCGGGCGAGGTAATTAGGTCGGCAACGCGAGCTTCGAGCCGCTGAGCCGAGGGCGCCCGGTCAGGCGCGGCTATCGTACGGCGCGGGGGACGAACACCTGTCCCTGCATGATGGGGCGGCAGGTGCGCAGGATGCCGGCGCGGTCGACCTTCAGGTCGGGCCCGGAGCCGGAGGTTTCCATGCGGACGTCGACCATGCCGGTCGGGTGCTCGATCCAGATGGTGCGAGGGTTGCCTTCGGGGCGCACCGCCATGTCGTAGGCCACGGAGCCTTCGCACAGGCAGGCGGTGGCGACGCAGACGGCGCCGGTGACGGCGTGGGCGGCGTGGAGCTTGTGGGGGGTCAGGTAGCGGGAGGTGATGGCGCCGGTGCCGCGCGGCGGCGAGAGGAGGCCCACTTTCGGGATCACCTTGTCGCTGACGTCGCCGAAGCCCATGCGCCGGCCGGCTTCCATGCGGATGGCCTCGATGCGGGCGAGCAGCGCGGCGTTGCCGTCGATCTCGGCGCGGCCTTCGATGCCCGAGAGGCCCAGATCGGTCGCCCGCATCAGAACCATCGGCATGCAGACGTCGAAGCAGGAGACCTCGATGCCGTCGATGGTTTCGCTCGCGTGGCCGGTGGGCAGCATCTTGCCGGTCTTGGCGCCGACCGCGTCGAGGAAGTTGAGCACGACGGGGGCGGCGGTTCCGGGCACGCCGTCGATGCGGGCGTCGCCGACGTAGCTGACCTGGTGGTCGGGGGTCTGAACGACGGCCTCGATCCGGCTGCTGGTGTTGACGTCGAAGATGATGACGGAGGTGGTGCCCTCGTCGGCCTCGACCATGCCGGTCTCGATGGCGAACGCCCCCACGCCGGAGAGCATGTTGCCGCAGGAGGGGGAGGTGTCGACCAGGGCGCGGGCGATGTCGACTTGGGCGAACAGGTAGTCGACGTCGACTCCGGGTCGCTCGGAGGGGGAGACGATGGCGACCTTGCTGGTGAGGGTATCGGCGCCGCCGAGGCCGTCGATCTGGCGGAGGTCGGGGGAGCCCATGACGGCGAGCATGACACGGTCGCGCTCGGCGATGTCGGTGGGGAGGTCCTGCGCCTTGAAGTAGGGGCCCTTGGAGGTGCCGCCGCGCATCAGGATACAGGGGATCAACCGCAGGTCATGCATGAGCTGCTCCTAAGGGCAATATCGGTGCGGTTCCACGCCGCACCGGGCGGGTTGTCAAGCTCGGACTATTTCATGCCGAGCAAATTGGGGACGAAGAGGGTGAGGCCGGGCCAGTAGGTGATGACGACCAGGAAGGCGAGCATGACGAGCAGCCAGGGCAGCACGGATTTGGTGAGCTCGCTGATGCCCATCTTGCTGATGCCGGAGGCGACGTAGAGGTTGAGGCCGACCGGGGGGTGGCAGAGCCCGATCTCCATGTTGACGGCCATCATGATGCCGAAATGGATCGGGTTGACGCCGAGGCGCACGGCGACCGGGAACAGGATGGGGGCGAAGATCAGCACGATGGCCGACGGGTCCATAACGTTGCCGGCGGCGAGCAGGATGACGTTGCAGAGCAGGAGGAAGCTGACGACGCCGAAGCCCTGGGCGCTCATCCAGGCGGCCATGGATTGGGGGATCTGCTCGGAGACCATCAGGAAGGAGAACAGGACCGCGTTGGTCACGATGTAGAGGATCATCGAGCTCATCGCGGCGCTGTTGAGCAGCACGCCGGGGACGTCCCGCAGCTTGAGGTCCTTGTAGACGAAGACGGCGACGATGAAGGAGTAGACCGCGGCCATGGCGGCGGCTTCGGTGGGCGTGAAGGCGCCGGCGTAGATGCCGCCGATGACGATCACGATCAGGAACAGGCCCCAGAAACTATCGAGGAAGGCGCGGCCCCGCTCGCCCCAGGAGGCGCGCGGCATGCGTGGGTAGTCGTGCTTGTAGGCCTGGTAGAAGGTCATCGCGCCCAGCAGCGTGGCCAGGACGAGGCCGGGGACGACGCCGGCGATGAAGAGCTGGCCGATGGAAGCGGAGCTGACGGCGTGGCCGTCCGGCCCGATCGGGCGCATGCCGCTGGTGGCGACGGAGTAGATGACGAGGTTGATGGACGGCGGGAACAGGATGCCGAGCGCGCCGGAGGTGGCGATCACGCCGGCGCCGAAGCGCTTGGGGTAGCCTTGGGCGACCATGGCCGGCAGCAGGATCGAGCCGATGGCGACGACGGTGGCGACCGAGGAGCCGGAGATGGCGGCGAACAGGGCGCAGGAGACGACGCCGGCCAGGCCGAGACCGCCGTACCAGTGGCCGATCATGGTGGTGGCGAAATAGATCATCCGCTTGGCCACACCGCCGGTGGTCAGGAAGTTTCCGGCGAGGATGAAGAACGGGATCGACATGATCTCGAACTTCTCGATGCCGGTGAACAGCTTGAGCGACACGGTGACGATCGGGACGCTCGTCATGGTGAACATGAACGTCATGACCGAGAGGCCGAGCGCGATCGAGATCGGCATGCCGGTGATGAACAGTGAGATCAGCAGCCCGGCGATGATCCCGCCGCGCAAGCCCTGCGGCACCACGATGACCCCGTATTTCGACAGGATGCAGATGGCCAGGAAGACGAGCGGGGCGATGATGATCAGGATGGAGGCGACCGCGCCGCGGTCGGGCGGGATGGCCTGTTCGGACGAGGGGATCGCGACGCTCATGCGCTGAGCTCCGCGTCGGCGCCGTGGGGGTGGAGCGCCGGGCTGGGCGCCTCGACGCCTTCCACATGGACGTCGGCATGAGGGACGACCCCGGTCCGCCAGAAGGCGAAGGCGACCTGGAGGAAGCGGAAGCACATCAGGCCGGAGCCGAGCGGGATTGCGAGATAGACGACCCACATCGGGGCCTCGAGATCGTTGGAGAGGGTGTCGAACTGCGCCTGGTCATAGACGAAGGACGCGCCCAGCCAGGCGATGGCGCCGGTGAACACGGCGCCGCCGAGAAGACCGAACAGGATCACCTTCTTGCGCTGGTTGGAGCCGAGCCGGTTGACGAGGACGTCGACGCCCACGTGGACGCCGCGGCGGACGCCGTAGGCGGCGCCGAACTTGGCCATCCAGACGAACATGTAGATGCAGAGCTCCTGCGCCCATGTCATGTCGATCATGTGCAGGTAAGGGAAGAGGAACGGCACCGTGCTGCCGTAGCGGTGGATCACGGCGAAGAAGATGAGCACCGTCGCCCCGGCGATGAGGAGCGAGATGAAGGTCTCCTCCAACCGGTCGAGAATCTTGTTGAACATTCGCTGTTCCCTTGGCGCGACGGTGCTTTGCTGAAGTGCCGGTCTACTTGACCTCGACGCCGGCTTCCTTGACCGCTTCGTCGATGATGGGCTGGCCGATACGTGACGCCGCCTGCTTGTAGATCGGCAGCATCGCGCCCTTCCAGACCTTCATTTCTTCCGGGGTGGGCTGGTGCACGTCGGTCTTGCCGGTCTTGATGATTTCCTGGAGCGCCTGGGCGTTATCGGCCTGCGAGTTCTCGTTGTTGTAGGTGGTCGCCTCGGCCATCGCCTTGTTCAGCTCGGTCCGGATGTCCTGGGGCAGGCCGTCCCAGAAGGCCTTGTTGACGATGACCGCGTATTGCAGGTGCACGTGCCGCAGGTTGGTGATGTTGCTTTGCACTTCGTTCAGCTTCTGCGTGGTGTAGTTCGACGGCGTGTTCTGCGCGCCGTCGACGACGCCGCTCTGCAGCGCCTGGTAGAGCTCGGAGAAGGCCATGATCTGCGGCAGCGCGCCGAGCGAGCGGAGGGTCATTTCGTCGATCTTGGAGCCGGAGATGCGGATCTTTAGGCCCTGGAGGTCGCTGGGCTTAATGAGCGGCTTGTTGGCGGAGATCACGTAGAAGCCGTTATCCCAGTAGGCCAGCCCCTTGACGCCCTTGCCGTCGAGCTTGGCGAGGAGATCGTTGCCCAGCTTGCCGTTGATGACGCGGTCGTAGGTTTCCTGATCCTTGAACAGGAACGGGAGGTCGAGCACCTCGAATTCCTTGACGCCGAGGGTCGAGAATTTGGCAGTCGACGGCGCCAGCATTTGCACCGCGCCCAATTGCAGGGCCTGCATCTCTTCGGCGTCTTTGTACAGGGTCGAGTTGGGGTAG
Source organism: Acetobacteraceae bacterium (assembly GCA_032249615.1). GTDB lineage: Bacteria > Pseudomonadota > Alphaproteobacteria > Acetobacterales > Acetobacteraceae > JAVVHH01. The sequence continues at coordinate 38,505 of JAVVHH010000009.1, read as the reverse complement.
ATTTCGACCTTGACCTTGCCGTTGGTGTATTTCTCGGCCAGTTCCTTGAAGCGCTGCGCCGCCTTGCCCTTCGGCGCCGCGTCGGTCACGACATGGCTGAACTTGATGACGATCGGCGATTGCGCGCGCGCGGGTGCGGCGCCGACGAGGCCCAAGGCGAAGGCGGCTGCGCCCAAGAACAAAGTAAATCGGTTCATGTAATCCTCCCTTGCGTGAATTGTTCTCAACCCGATTTGAAGCCCAGGGACTTCACGCTTGGCCGACCGCCTATCACATCGCGACGGCTTGCGACGAGACGTTCCGCCACATTTTGCGGATCCTTTGCCGCCCTCAGTCTCTCCAACGTGCTGGCGCGCTGCCGAGCCTGCCTGCCGGAAGGTCCCATTGCAACCCGGCACCGGCGATTTGGAACGGGGATCGCAGGCGCCGCAGCGGGCCCCAGACGGTCGTCTCCACGGCGTCGGCGTAGTCGGCGGGCGCGGGCCGGCCCAGGGCCCCTCCCCTCTCGCCTCGCCGGAGCGACGGGGCGAGCAGGGCGGCGACGCGGGCCAGCGAGGTGCGCGCGCGCCAGGAGGCGCCGGCGGCGCGCTCGGCCAGGCCGCGGAGCGCGGCCGCCGCCATGATCCAGCCGGCGGCATGGTCGAGCGCCTGGACCGGCAGCGGCACGGGTCGGTCCGCGCCCGTTTGGCGCATGCCCTCCGCGGCGATCCCGCTGCTCATCTGCACCAGGCTGTCGAAGCCGCGGCGGCCGGCCCATGGACCGGTCCAGCCATAGGCGTCGAGCAAGATGTCGACGAGGCCGGGTCGCAGCCGGTCGCGCTCGGCCTCGCCCAGGCCGAGCCCGGCGAGGGCGCCGGGGCGATAGCCGTGCACGAAGATATCGGCCTGTTGCAGAAGAGATTGGAGGAGGGCGCGGGCGTTGGGATCGCGGGCGTCGAGACGGGCGCAGCGCTTGCCGAGCGTCATTTCGGGCTCGTTGCCGGGCTCCTGCCAATTGGGCGGGTCGATCCGCAGCACGTCGGCGCCGAGACCGGCGAGCGCGCGGGTACAGGCGGGGCCGGCGAACACCCGGGTCAGGTCGAGCACGCGGACGCCGGCGAGCGGACGGACCGGGTCGGGCCGGGCGGGTGCGGGGCCGCTGCCGGTGCGCGCGAGCCAGACGAGCGGCTCCTCGCGGACGGCGATCCCTTGGGGATGCTGGCTCCAGGTCTGCATCGACCGCATCGCGGCGGCACAGCCGCCGGCGGCGACGACCGACGCTTCGAGGGCGTCGGCCGTGTGGCGCCGCACGGCGCCGGCGACCGCGTCGCGTTCCGGCGGCGTGCCGAGGACGGCGAGCGCGGCGGCGCGGTGGTGCGGCGCGTTGCAGTGGAGCCGGATCCAGCCATCGGCGGCGCGGTAGTCGCCGGAAAGGGGGTCGCGGTCCGGCGGCGCGGTCCATCCCAGGGGCAGGAACGACCAGCCGAACCAGAAGGAGGCCAGCCGGCGGTCGACCATGACGGTGTCGGCGGGCAGGCCGGCCCATTCGGCGGCGGCCAGGGCGGCAGCGGCGACGGCGCCGGCGGCGAGGTCGGACACGGCGAAGACGGATGGCAGGCTGCCCTCGCCGACGAAGCGGACGGCAGCCGGGCTGCCCGCGTCGCCGCCGAGCGCCGCCCAGATCGTGCCGAGGAAGCCGGCGGCGCTCAGCGGATCTTGCTGCCGGGCATGGTGGCCACCGGCTTGGGCAGGCGGGCGTCCGGCCGCTCGATCGCGTGGCGGATCAGGGCGCCGGTGCGGTAGAGGCCGTGGACGAACTTGCTGTACGGCATGGTGACGAAGAAGGCCAAAACGAGCCCGAGATGGACCGCGAGCACGCTGCCCATCGCGCCGGTCGCGCGGACCGAGAGCAGTAGCAGCCCGGTGACCCCGATCAGCAGCAGGAGCAGGAGCAGGCCGGCATCGGCGCCCAGCAGCTTGGCGGCCTGGGGTTCGTGGTCGCCGGCGAGCTTGATCCAGAACAGCCCGGCGGTGCCGGCGATCAGGCCGATGCCGCCCACGGTCCCGAGCAGGACGGGGAGGCTCCAGAACGGATAGGGCGCGGGCCAGTTCAGGAAGTGGTCGTAGACCGTCCCCATCGAGGTAGAGGCGAAGCACAGCAGGAAGCCGTACGCCATCAGGTGATGGTAGTGGCGCCGCTCGGTCGAGAAGCTCTCGTCACGATCATTGCAGCCATGGCCGGCACCGCCGAGGTAGCGCAGCGTCGCCGCGTCGCGGAAGGCCTGCCAGAGCGGGCGGCCCTGCGTCAGCTCGGCAGCGCGGCCGCCGGTATCGGCCCAGAAGCGCGCGAAGCCGACGGCGAGCGCGAGCAGCGAGAACAGGAAGGTGATGGAGGCGACGGTCACCATGACGCCGTACGGGATCACGTCGTAGAAGCCGCGGCCCGGCGCCAGCGATTGCGGCGCGAACAGCACGGCGGATTGCTGCAGCAGGAGCGTGAGCAGGAACACCAGGCCGATGCCGCCGGCCATGGCCAGCGCCATGACGAGGCCGTTGCGCTCGTAGAGACGGGCCAGCGGGCGGGGCCAGGCGTATTTGGCGTAGCTCTCGGCTCGGACTTCGGCCAGCACGCGCGGCACGTTGATGCCGAACTCGTGGGGCGGGGCGTACTGGCAGGCATAGTAGCAGCCGCGGCAGGCGTGGCAGAGGTTGGCGAGGTAGTTGAGGTCGCCGGTCGCGAACTCGCGGCGCAGCTCCATGGCCGGGAACACGGCGCAGAAGCCCTCGCAGTAGCGGCAGGCGTTGCAGACCTCCATGGCGCGGCGCGCTTCCACCATGGCGGGGGTTTCGTCGTCGAGCGGGTCGCTCGCGAGCCGGGTCAGGTCAATTGTTTGCACGTCGGGCCGCCTCCTGTCCGGCGATGCGGCCAAACACGGTGCCGATCGCCATGCCGAACCCGGCCAGGTAGCCCTTGCCGAGGATGCTGCCCGCCATGATCTCGCCGGATGCGAACAGGTTGGCGGCGGGCCGGCCGTCTTCCATGATGACCTGTGCCCGCTCGTTCACCTTGACGCCGAGATAGGTGAAGGTGATGCCGGGCCGGAGCGGGTAGCCGATGAAGGGCGGCTCGGTGATGGGGCGGGCCCAGTTGGTTTTGGGCGGATCGAGCCCGTCGGTATGTACCCCGTCGAGCCGGGAGCTGTCGAAGGCGCCGGGCTGGCAGGCGGCGTTGAAGCGGGCGATGGTCGCTTCGGCGGCCGCGGGGTCGAGCCCGAGCTTGGTGGCGAGTTCGCCGATCGTGCCGGCTTTGATGGCGGGGAACACGGAGGGCATGAACAGCCGCTCGCTGCGGCTGTCGATGATGGCGTAGGCGACTTGGTCGGGCTGCTGGGCCACCAGGCGGCCCCAGATCGCGTAGCGCTTCGGCCAGACGTCCTGGCCCTCGTCGTAGAAGCGCTGGCCGTGCTTGTTGACGACGATGGAGAACGGCACGCAGTCGAGCCGGGTCGCGATGCCGCCGTCGAATTTGGGAGAGCGGCCATCGATGGCGACGGCATGGCACTGGGTGGGGTCGCCGACCGAGGCGACGCCCTGGCCCAGCAGGCTCTTGAGCACGCCGCCCTTGGCGTAGGGGGTGCCGCGGATGAGGAAGTTGTCGGCCGCCTCGCCCCAGCCCTGTTTCAGCCATTCGATATTGGCCTGGAAACCGCCGGAGGACGCCACCACCACCTTGGCGCGGACCTCGAGCGGGAAGCCCTTGCTGGTGACGGTGAGCTTGCGGACGAAGCCGTCGTCGAGCGCGATGTCGGTGACTTCGGTGTCGTAGAGGACGGCGATGCCGAGCCGGGCGGCGTGCATGTAATAGGCGTTCACGAGCGCCTTGCCGCCGCCGAGGAAGAAGGCGTTGGTGCGCGAGAGGTTGAGCGTGCCGGTCAGCGAGGGTTGGAAGCGGACGCCGCAGCGCTCCATGAACGGCAGCGCATCTTGGGTGGCGCGGATGGTCAGCCGGGCAAGGTGCTCGTCCGTTTGCCCGCCGGTGACGCGGAGCAGGTCGTCCCAGTACTCGTCCTCGAGATACTGTTCGGTCAGCACGGAGGTGGGCGCGGTGTGCATGGCGCGGAGGTTGCGCGTATGCCGGCTGTTGCCGCCGCGCATGGGCTTGGGGGCGTGCTCGAGGATGAGGACGGTAGCGCCGGCTTCCCGCGCGGTGATGGCGGCGGTGAGCGCGGCGTTGCCGCCGCCGACCACCACGACATCATAGACCAGCGTCGGGTCCGCCATTGAGCCTCCTGTTGTAGGTGATTAGCACCAGATCGCTTATGGGGCCGGGTCTGTCAAAGCGGCGGTTCGTTGCCGATCGCGTTGAGGCCGGCGGTGCGGCGGAAGGTGGGGAGGCCGACGCCGGTGGCTTCGAAGCCGCCGTCGTTGGCGAGGCACTGGCCGGTGAGGTAGCTCGCGGCCGGGCTGCAGAGGAAGCCGACGAGCTCGGCCATCTCGCCGGTGGTGCCGTAGCGGCCGAGCGGGATGATGTCGTGGTAGTCCGAGCGGATGGCGACGGAGTGGACGAGCTTGGCCATGTCGGTCTCGACCGGGCCGGGGCAGACGGCGTTGACGCGCACGCCATAATTGCCGAGCTCGACGGCGTATTGCTTGGTGAGGTGGATGATGGCGGCCTTGCTGGTGCCGTAGGCGACCCGGAGCGTGCTGGCGCGCAAGCCGGAGATGGAGGCGATGTTGACGATGGCGCCGGAGCGCTGGTCGGCCATGATCTGACCGAACGCCTGGCTGCACAGGAAGGCGCCGTCGAGATTGGTGCCGAGGACGCGGCGCCATTCGGCGAACGACGTCTCGAGCGCGGGCTTGAACACGGCGACGCCGGCGTTGTTGACGAGGACGTCGACCCGGTTCCAGCGGGCGACAATGGCGGCGGCGGCGGCGTCGACGGCCTCGGGGTCGCCGACGTCGCAGGGGATGGCGAGGACGCGCTCGGGATCGGCGAGGTGCGAGTCGGTGGCGGCGAGGGTGTCGCGGTCGATGTCGAGGAGGGCGACGGCGTAGCCATGGGCGAGGAACCACTGGCCGATCGCCAGGCCGATGCCGCGAGCACCGCCGGTGACGACGGCAACGGGGATGGGTGACACGGAACGCCTCCAGGCAGGTTTGGGCGGTTACGGCCGCGGGATCCACCGTTTGTCAACGTAGATGGTCCAGAGTGGCTCGGGATGGGAGCGCCATGCTGACCGATATGGCCCATGCGTATGCGCGGTTCGGGTTTGGGCGGGGGCCGCAGGACCCGGCGCTGGCGGATGTGCGCGGCTGGCTGGCAGGGCAGTTGCGCGGGGAGGATGCGGGGCCGCCCGGAGCCTCGATCGCGGACGCGTTCGCGGCGCTGGAGGCGGATCGAGACGAGCGGCGCGGCGAGAAGGAAGCGGCTGCCGCGGGCATGATGGTGGAGCGGCCGCACCGGGCGCGGGACATGTTCCAGGCGGAGACGCGGGCGCTGGAGGATTGGGCGATCGCGACGCCCACGCCGTTCCGCGAGCGGCTGGTTTGGTTCTGGGCGAACCATTTCACGGTCAGCACGCGACAGGGACAGGTGGCGCCGATGGTCGGCGACTATCTCCGCAGCGCGATCCGGCCGCATGTGACGGGCACGTTCCGGGACATGCTGCTGGCGGTGATGCGGCACCCGGCGATGCTGCTCTATTTGGACAACGCGCAATCGTTCGGGCCGAACAGCAAGGGCGGGACCCGGCTCGGCAAGGGCCTCAACGAGAACCTCGCGCGGGAGTGCCTGGAGCTGCACACGGTCAGCCCGGCGGCGGGCTATTCGCAGGCGGATGTCACGTCGTTCGCCAAGGTGCTGACGGGTTGGAGCCTCGAGGCCGGGTTCAAGTTCCGCCCGGGGATGCACGAGCCGGGCGTGAAGGTGGTGCTCGGGCGGCGGTTTCCGGAGGGCGAGGATGGCGGGCGGCAGGCGTTGCTGTTCCTGGCGGACCACCCGGCGACGCAGACGCATCTGGCGACCAAGCTGGTGCGGCATTTCGTGGCCGACGTGCCGCCGGGGGGTGCCGTGCGCCGGGTCGCGGCGGTGCTGCGGGAGAGTGGGGGCGACCTGCGGGAGGCGGCGCTGGAGGTACTGCGGCTGCCCGAGGCCTGGACGCCGCAGACGAAACTGCGAAGCCCGCAGGAGCTGGTGCTCGCGGCTTTGCGCGCGGCGGCGCTGCCGGCCGAGAAGCGGCCGCCGTTCAACGGGATCGTGGGCGGGTTGGGTCAGGGGATGTTCAACGCGCCGTTCCCGATCGGGTGGCCGGACACGGCGGCGGAATGGGCCGGGCCAGAGGCGATGATGCGGCGGATCGATTGGGCGTATGGCTTTGCGGGCCGGCCGGAACTGCCGGAGCCCGGCCTGTTGGCCGAGGTGGCGCTGGGGCCGATGCTGAGGGCGGATACGGCAACGGCGATGCGGCGGGCCGGGTCGCGGCGGGACGCGATCACGTTACTGCTCGCGTCCCCGGAGTTTCAGAGGCGATGAGGAGGCCGGCCATGTTGTCTCGGCGGAGCGCCCTTCTGGGGCTGGGTGCGGCTGTATCGCTGGGGCGGGTGTCGCTCGCGATGGCGGCGGCGGCGACGGAGCGGCGGTTCGTGGTGGTGCTGCTGCGGGGCGCGCTGGACGGGCTGGCGGCAGTCGCGCCGTATGGCGATCCGGCGTTCACCGGGCTGCGCGGGACACTGCAGCCCGGGGCGGGCGGATTGTTGGACCTGGGCGGGTTCTACGGGCTGCATCCGGCGCTGGCGGGAATGCACGGGCTGTATGCGCGGGGCGAGCTGCTGCCGGTGCATGCGGTGGCGGGGCCGGTGCGGACGCGGAGCCATTTCGAGGCGCAGGATCTGATGGAGAGCGGCGCCGAGCAGCGGATGACGAGCGGCTGGCTGAACCGCGCGGTGCAGGGCATGGCGCCGTCGGGGCCGAGCGGGCTGCCGCTCTCGGTGGGCGTGTCGCTGCCGCTGCTTCTGCGGGGCGCGGCACCGGTGGGGGCGTTCGCGCCGCAGAGCTTCCAGCGGCCGCAGGCGGATCTGTACGCGCGGTTGATGGCGCTGCACGAGCATGACGCCGTGACGGGGCCGGCGATCCGGGAAGGGCTGCAGGAACGGGGGTTCGCGGGCGCGACCCTGGCGGACGATCGCGCGCCGGAGCGGAACGCGTTTCCGGCGCTGGCGATCGCGGCGGGCAAGCTGCTGGCGGCGGCGGACGGGCCGCGGATCGCGGCGATGGAGCTGGGCGGCTGGGACACGCATGCGGCGCAGGAGCAGCGGCTGGTCGGACCGCTGCGGCAGCTGGACGCCGGGCTGATGGCGTTGAAGGCCGGGCTCGGGGAAGCGTGGGCGCAGACGGCCGTGCTGGTGATCACCGAGTTCGGGCGAACCGTCCAGCTGAACGGGACGGGCGGCACGGACCACGGGACGGGAGCGGCGGCGTTCGTGGCAGGCGGCGCGGTGGCGGGGGGAAGGGTGCGGGCCGACTGGCCGGGGCTCGCGCCGGGTCGGCTGTTCGAGGCGCGCGACCTGCAGCCAACGATGGACGTGCGGGCGTTGGCAAAGGGGTTGCTGCGGTCGCACCTGCGGCTGCCGCGGGAGGCGGTGGCGCGCGCCTTCCCGGGCAGCGAGGCGGTCGAGCCGGCACAGGGCTTGTTGCGGGGCTGAGCCGGGCCGGGACATTCTGACGCTGGTGCGGGGCGTTCTGAGGCGATAGAGTCTTGGTGCCCCATGCCCGAGGGTTGGAGGTCCAGGCTTCCGCCCGGACCTCCATGGGCTGGTCGGTTTGCTAGGGGACGTAGACCAGCATGCCGCAACCCGTGGTTGACGGGGCTCATCGGCGGGCGGCATGAATCGGGGATGACGCCCGCACCCGCCGACCGCGTGAGGCCAGCGCCCGAGCCGATCGGGACTGGCGAGGACGGTGCGGACCTGCTCGCGCTGCTGGATGCGCGGGCGGCGGCGGGGGATGCGGTTTGCGCGCGGGCGGCGCGGGCGTTGCGGGCTCCTGCGGCGAACGCGATCACGGATGGCGCGATCACGGGTGGCGCGATCACGGGTGGCGCGATGGCGGGTGACGCGATGGCGGCGGCGGTGGATCGGCTGCTGAGCCTCGTGCAGGCGCAAGAAGAGCAGATCCGGGCCTTGCGGGCGCTGATCGAGACCGGATTGTGAGCTGGCGCGTCGCGCTGGGGGAGCCCGACCCGGCGCTGCGGGCGCTTGCGGGCGAGCGGGAGCTGGTGCCGATCGCGCGGGCGGAGGTGGTGTTGTGGCCGGCACGGCGGCGGGGGCCGCTACCGGTCGGGGCCGTGCTCAACGTGATCGATCTGCGGGACGTGGCGGCGAGCGAGGAAGTGGCGCTGGCAGGGGCCGGGCTGCTGCTGGTGGGGTCGGCGGCTGCGTATGGGGCATGGGCGGCGCGGGGGGTGGAACAGCCAATCGGGGTCGTGCCGGCGGTCGTGGAAGTGGCGGCGCTGGCGTCCGAGCGATTCGCGGCGTTGCATCTGCTGGTCGGGCCCGGCGAGGCGGAAGCGGCAGAGGGGGCGGCGCGGTGGGCGGCGGCGCGGGGGATGGCATGCGGGGTGGCGGAAGGGTCGCTGGCGCAGGTCGCCCGGTTCGGCGCGGCCCCGCCGTTGGCGCCCGGAGCGGTGGTGCTCGACCTGCGGACCGGGGCAGGACGGATCGAGGCGTCGGCGGCGTTGCGGATGCTGCTGGCCATCGGCGCGCCCGTGCTGTTCGAGGAGGACACGCCGCTGCGGGCGACGCTGGAGAGCGCGGGGGCCGGGTGGCGGGCGGAGGCGGTCGAGGCCGGGCTGGACTTCGTGGCCGGGCTGGGGACGGCGGCGTTCGGGCGCGCGTCGGAAGCGGCGCTGCGGTTCGCGCGGGCGCGGTTCAGGGCGGACGGGGCGCAGGCGGCGTTCGAGCGGGCGGTGGACGGAGCGCTGGCACGGTTGCGGGCGCGGATGGCGGCGTGGGAGCGGCCGGGACCGGGGGGGCACGTGCTCGTCGTCTCGGACGAAGGGTCGAACCTGCGGCACGTGCGGGTGCACCAGCCGTTCGATGCGCTGGTTCGGCGGCAGGCGATCGCGGGTTACAGCGTGCTGCACCGGGGGCAGTTGCTGGCAGGCGCCGCCCCGGTCGCGCCGGAGACCCGGTTCTCGGCGATTTGGGTGCAGCGGAGCGTCGACCCGCTCGTGCAGCTGTTCCTCCGCGTCCTGGATCAGCCGTTCGTCTACGATCTCGACGACAATCTGCTGGTGTCGCCGGCGTACCGGCGGGCGTTTTCGGCGGATGCGATGGCGACGGCGGCCGGGCTGGTGCGGGATTGCGCGGTGCTGTCGTGCGCGACGGGGCGGCTGGCGGCGGCGCTGCCGGGTGCGGGCGCGAAGGGGATCGTGACGCCGAACCTGGCTTACGCGGGCGCGCGCCGGGTCGCAGGCGCAGCGCGGGCGGTGGTGTGGGCCTCGAGCGACACGCCGGCGCTGTTGGGGTCGCGGGTCGAGATCGAGCGGGCGATCCGCGATTTCTGCCGGACGCATGACCTGAAGCTGGTTTGCATCGGCGAGCAAGTGCCGGCGGCGTTCGAGGCGGCGGGGATCGCGGTGGAGGCGTTGGGGCACCTCGCCTATCCGGCGTATCTGGAGCGGCTGGCGGGGGCGGCGCCGGGTATCCTCGTCGCGCCGCTGGAGACGCGGGGTGACGGGGCGACGCAGGCGTTCGTCGACGCGAAGAGCGACATCAAGGTGATCGAAGCGGCGATCGCCGGGTTGCAGGGCGTGTTCAGCCGGGCGGCGCCGTATGCCGACAGCGACCTCGCGCCGGATCATCTCTGCGAGAACACGTACGAAGGCTGGATCGCGGGGTTGGAGCGGGCGCGGCTGGCGTGCGAGCAGCCCGGGCAAGCGGCGGCGTGGCCGGGGCGGCGGGACGCGGCGGGCACCGGGCTGATGCCGTGGGCGGCAGCGCTGGGCCGGGCGCGGGCCGACGTGTCGGGGGCGGAGATTTCGGCCGCCCTGCGATTCGTCGCGGCGCAGGCGGAGACGCTGGTCGGGACGCCGGCCGCGTTCGACGAGGCGGATTACCTGCAGCGGCACCCGGATGTCGCTGAGGCGGTCGCGGCGGGGATGGTGGAGTCGGGCTATCGGCATTTCGTGCAGTTCGGGCTGCGGGAGGGGCGGGCGGCGCGGCGGCGGGCGACGGCGGAGGGAGAGAGGTCGTTCTGGTGGGCGCGTCTGCTGCACAAGGTGAGCGGGCTCGAGGAAGAGGTGGCGGCCCGGGCGCGGGAGATCGCCGGGCTGCGGGACCGGGTGGCGATAAGGCGGTTGCTGCCGGACCCGGTGACGCCGCAGCGGGCGGACGCGGCACCGCAGGGTGGCTGGCTGCGGTGGCCGGAGGGGGAGCGGCGCGCCCTGCCCTGCCCGATCTGCGAGGCGGCGGGGCCGCATGCAGTGGCCGTCGAGGCGAGCGGGCAGCGTCTGCTGCGGTGCGGACAGTGCGGGACCTGTTTCTACGAGGACCGGACGGAGCATGAGTACGCCGTCGATGCGGCGGCCGACGTCGCGCTGCAATTCGCGCTGGAGCAGAACGCGGGGATCTATCATCAGACGCGGTTGCTGTTCGGGCGGGAGGGCGCCGGGAGCGTGCTGGATGTCGGCTGCGGGTTCGGGTTCGCGGTGGATCTCGCGGCGACGGTGCTGGGCTGGCGGGCGGTGGGGATCGATCCGTCATGGGCGGCGGCGGCGGGGCGGGAGCAGTTGGGGGCGGACATCAGGCAGGAGTACCTGACGGAGGCGAGCGAGCTCGGGGACGGGTTCGACCGGGTGATCGCGTCGGAGGTGATCGAGCATGTGGCCGATCCCTATGCGATGCTGGCGTTGTTGCGGGCGCGGCTGACGCCGGGCGGGGTGCTGGCGGTCACGACGCCCAATGCGGCGGCGATCGGGCCGGGCGTGGATGGGGGGCGGCTGCTGGGGATCCTGGCGCCGGGGGTGCATCTGACGCTGTTCACCGAGTCGTCGCTAGGGTTGGCGCTGCGGCAGGCGGGGTTCGGGCACGTGGCGGTGGAGGCCACGGCGGACACGCTGGTGGCCGAAGCGTCGGACTGGCCGCTGGGTGCGCGTGCCGCGGGCGGGCATGGCGCGGCGTACCGGCGCTATCTGGAAGGGCTGATGGAGCGGGCCGCGCCGGGGTCGGCGCTGTGGAACGGGGCGGCGGGGCGGTTGCTCGCACTGCTGACGCCGACAGCGGAGCGGGGCGCGCTACTGGCGCTCTTCGAGGCGATCGGGGCGGCGTGGCGGGAGCGGTTCGGCTTCGACCTGGAGCGGTTGCCGGACCCGTTGAGCGAAGCGGAAGTGCGGACGATCGGCGCGCGGGCGCTGGGGCAGCGGCAGCCGTTCAATCTCGCGAGCGTGCTGCTGCAGCGAGCGCTCAACGAGCCGCTTGGGCCGGCGGCGCTCGGCTATGCGGAGGCGGCCTGCCGCGTGGCGGTGGAGACAGGGAGGGTGCTGCAGGCGGAGAACCTGGTCGACCTCGATCTTAAGCAGACGGCGTGGCGGGCGCAGCATCGGGCGGCGGCGTGCTTGGCGGCGATGGCGCCGGGGCTGGGGGGGGCGTTGGTTCAGGCGGTGGCGGCCGGGTCGCCGGAGGGGGCGGATTGGGCGGATGCGCCGGAGGCGGCGGTGCTCGAGTTGGTGGCGGGCTTCTTTGCTGGCGCGGTCGCGGCGGATCAGTTCGGCGAGGCGCGCCGGGTCGAGGCGTGGGTGGAGGACGCGGACCGGCTGGTGGCGGCGCTGGAGGGGCAGACGGGGCTGTTGCTGCAGACGCTGTTCATGCGGGGGGTGCAGCGCCTGGTCGGGCATGGGGATGCGGCGGGGGCGCTGCTCGCGTTCGAGCGGCTGGCGCAGGAGGCTCGGCGGCTGGGGGCGGCGGATTACGGCGCGATCGCGGAGGAACACATGGCGCTGGCCGCTGCCCGGTTGGCGCCTAGTGCGGGATGAGCTGGTCGCAGGCGTAGCGGCCGGACATGAGGCAATCTTCGATACGCGCTTCGTCGTGGAGATGGTGGATCAGCAGCAGGCCGACGACGACGAACAGAAGGGCCGCGGCCAGGCCCGCCAAGCTGGCCGTCACGCGGTTGGCCTCCGCCTGTTCGGCGTCGGGATCGGCATGATGGAACGGCGGACGCATTCTGGTCGGCACGGCTGATTTCTCGTAGTCGTGTGCTCGTTCGAGCGAGACTAACAAATGACCCGGCGAACTGGAAGCCAATCATGAGGGAAGCGGCCCATCTTGCGGCCGTGCAGCCGGAATTCCGCTCGTTGATCGAGCGAATTGGGCCGTGCACGGCGGTGGTGGAGCGGCGGGAGCTGTATGCGGCGCTGGTCCGGGCGATCGCGCATCAGCAACTGCATGGCAACGCCGCGCGCGCGATCCTGGGGCGGTTGGTGGCGCATGGGGGTGGCGTGTTGCCGGAGCCGGCGGCGCTGGCGGCGATCCCGGACGAGGTTTTCCGCGGATTCGGCTTTTCCGGCAGCAAGGTGGCGGCGATCCGGGCGATCGCGGCGGGCGCGCTGGATGGGACGATCCCCACGCTGGAAGAGGCGGACGGGCTCGATGACGAGGCGCTGATCGCGCGGCTCGTGACGCTGCGGGGCGTCGGGCGGTGGACGGTGGAGATGCTGCTGATGTCCACGCTGGGCCGGCCGGACGTGCTGCCGGTGGACGATTTCGGGGTGCGGGAGGGATGGCGGCTGGTGACCGGGGCGGAGGCGCAGTTGAAGCCGAAGGCGCTGGCGGCGGTGGGCGAGCGGTGGGGGCCGTATCGCTCGACGGCGGCATGGTATCTCTGGCGGGCGGCGGACGAAGGCAAGAAGATCAAGCAGACGCCGTTGTAACGGCGGGTCAGCGCTTGTCGCCCGGGAGCGCGCGCCCGGTGGTGATGGCGGGGTCGCCGAATTTGGCGCGGATGGCTTCGACGGCTTGCCAACGGGCGCGGCGCCGGGTCGCGTCGGGGTCGGCGAGATCGCCGTGGTCTGCGTCGATACCCTGGAGCAGCGGGTTGGCGCCGATGCCGACGAGGCGGAACGCGGTGCCGTCGATCTCGCGGGCGAGCAGGGTCTGGGCGGCGCGGAACAGGGTTTCCGGGAGCTGGGTGGGGCCCGGCAGGCGCGCGTTCCGGGTGCGGCTGGCGAAGCGGGCGGTCTTGAGTTTGAGGACGACGCCGCCGGCCGCGAGCTCCTTTTCGCGCAGGCGGCGGCCGAGTTTTTCGGCCATGCGCCACAGGTGACGTTCGATCTCGGCCGGGTCGGCGATGTCGGTGTTGAAGGTGGTTTCGGCGGAGACGGATTTGGTTTCGCGCTCGAGGGTGACGAGGCGGACATCCTCGCCGCGGGCGCGGCGGACGAGGTTGGGGCCGTCGTCGCCGAGGCGGGCGCGGGCGGTGCGGTCGTCGAGCGCTTGCAGGTGGGCGATCTGGGTGATGCCGAGGCCGTGCAGCTTGCGCTCGAGGACGGGGCCGACGCCCGGGAGGAGGGCGACTTTCTCGGGGGCGAGCCGGTCGGCGGCGTCGCGGCCGAGGATGGAGAAGCCGCGGGGCTTGTCCTGGCCGGCGGCGATTTTGGCGAGCAGGCGGTTGGCGGCCAGGCCGATCGAGACCGTGATGCCGAGCTCGGTTTCGACCGCGCGGGCGAACCGGGCCAGCACGGCGGCGGGGGGCGCGCCGTGCAGCGCGGCGGTGCCGGAGAGATCGAGCGCGGCCTCGTCGATGGAGAGCGGCTGGACCAACGGAGTGAGGTTCTGCATCAGCGCGCGGACGGCACGGGCGGCCTCGGTGTATTTGGCGAAGTCCGGGCGCACGATGACCGCGTCGGGGCAGAGCTTGAGCGCCTTGAACATCGGCTGAGCGCTGTGCACGCCGTAGAGGCGGGCGATGTAGCAGGCCGTGGTGACGACGCCGCGGGTGCCCCCGCCGACGATGACGGGCAGGCCGGCTAGTTCCGGACGGTCGCGCTTCTCGACGCTGGCGTAGAAGGCGTCGCAATCGACATGGGCGATGGCGAGGTCGAACAGGTCCGGGTGTGCCACGACCCGGCGCGAGCCGCAGGCCGTGCAGACGGACGCGGTCGGGCGGTCGATGGCGCGGAAGCAGTCGCGGCAGAGCGCGGGCATGGCGAGAGTATGGGCCCGGCAGGCCCTTTCGTCACGGCCACAACCAGGCGGCGCCGCGAACGCCGGAACTGTCGCCGTGGTGATTGCGCAGGACGGGGGTGCTGATGACGTCGCTGAACACGTAGCGGCGCAGGAGGTCCGGCACCGTGTCGTAGAGGTGCGGCAGGTTGGACAGGCCGCCGCCGAGCACGATCGCATCGGGGTCGAGGACGTTGACGACGACGGCGAGGCCGCGGGCGAGCCGGTCGGCGTAGGCGGCGAGGGCTCGGGCGGCGGCGGGGTCGCCGGCGTGGGCGCGGTCGAGCACGGCCTGGCCGGTGGGGGCGCCGCAGGAGCGGGCGAGGCCCGGCCCCGACAGATAGAGCTCGAGGCAGCCGCGCTGGCCGCACCAGCAGGGCGGCGCGGGCAGCTCATCGTCCCGCGCATATGGCAGGGGCGTGTGGCCCCATTCGCCGGCGATCCGGTGGCGGCCGCCGAGCACCCTGCCGTCGACGACGATGCCGCCGCCGCAGCCGGTGCCGATGATCACGCCGAAGATGCAGCGGGCGCCCTGCCCCGCGCCGTCGGCCGCCTCGCTGAGCGCGAAGCAATTGGCGTCGTTCTCGACCCGGACGGGGCGGCCGAGCGCGGCGGCGAGGTCCGAGTCGAGCGCGTGGCCGATGAGGATCTGGGTGTTGGCGTTCTTGACCAGGCCGGTCGCCGGGCTGAGGACGCCGGGGATGCCAACGCCCACCGTGGCCCGCGTGCCGGTGGCGGCGTCGGCGGCGATGACGAGCTCGGCCATGGCGCGGATGATGGCGTCGTAGCTCTGCGGCGTGGGTTGGCGCTGGCGCCAGACGATGGCTCCCGCGGGATCGAGGAGAGCGAGCTCGGTTTTGGTGCCGCCCAGGTCGATGCCGATGCGGTAGGATGGCTGCATGGGGCGGTGCATAGCAGCGGAGGCTCGCTTGCCCAATCGCGGCGAGCGGGAGAGATTGGGGCGATGAGCGATACCGTGCTGGATGTGAAGGGCATGCGATGCCCGTTGCCGGTGCTGCGGGCGAACCGGGCGCTGCGGGGAATGCCGGCGGGGGCGCGATTACGGGTGCTGGCGACGGACCGGGCGTCGGTGGGCGATTTCCGGGCGTTCTGCCAAGAGACCGGGCATGCGCTACTGGCGCAGGGCGAAGAGGCGGGGGTGTTCAGCTTCACGATTCGCAAGCGCGAGGAGCCATGACGGTCGCGCTGTTCACGCATCCGGCCTGCCTCGAGCACGACACGGGGCCGGGGCATCCGGAGCGGCCGGAGCGGCTGCGCCGGGTTCTGCAGGCGCTCGAACATCCGGATTTCGTGCCCCTCTTGCGCCAGGAGGCGCCGGAGGCGACGGACGAGCAGCTGTGCCGCGCGCACCCCGAAGCGTATGTGCAGGCGATCCGGGCGGCCCGGCCGGAGCCCGGCGATTACGCCTATCTCGACGGGGACACGCTGATGAGTGCGGGCAGCCTCGGGGCGGCGCTGCGGGCGGCCGGGGCGGGCGTGGCGGCGGTCGACGCCGTGATGGAGGGGTGGGCGCAGGCGGCGTTCGCGGCGGTTCGCCCGCCGGGGCACCATGCGGAGCGGACCCGCGCAATGGGGTTCTGCCTGTTCGCCGGCGCGTCGGTGGCGGCGCTGCATGCGCGGGAGCGGTGGGGGGTGCGCCGGGTCGCGGTGGTGGATTTCGACGTGCATCATGGCAACGGCACGCAGCACATTCTCGAGGGCGACGCGGACATGCTGTACATCAGCTCGCACCAATCGCCCTGCTATCCAGGCACCGGGGCGGCGAGCGAGCGGGGTGTTGCTGACAACGTCGTGAACCTGCCGCTGCGGCCGGG
This sequence comes from Acetobacteraceae bacterium, assembly GCA_032249615.1. Lineage (GTDB taxonomy): Bacteria > Pseudomonadota > Alphaproteobacteria > Acetobacterales > Acetobacteraceae > JAVVHH01. The sequence goes on along the minus strand of JAVVHH010000009.1, from coordinate 22,471 downwards.
GACGGGCAGTGCGGGGTTCCGGCAGGCCTGGCAGGCGCTGGCGCTGCCGCGACTCGAGGCGTTCGCGCCGGAGCTGCTGATCATCTCGGCCGGGTTCGATGCCCACAAGGCGGACCCGCTGGCAGAGCTGCGGCTGGAGTTGGACGATTTCGGCTGGATCACCGACGAATTGCTGGCCGTGGCGGACCGTTGCTGCCCGGGCCGGGTCGTGTCGATTCTGGAGGGCGGCTACGACGTGGATGCGCTGGCGGCGTCGGCCGCCTTGCATGTGCGGCGGCTGATGCGGCAATAGGTCGGGTCCGACCACAGAGATAAGGGGCTGCCTTGCCCGATCCGACCCCTCCCCCGGCTGGCGAACCTGCCGACATCGCGACACTCTCGTTCGAGGATGCGCTGAGCGAGCTGGAGCGCATCGTTCGCGGCCTGGAGGGCGGGCAGCAGAAGCTGGAGGACGCCATCACCTGCTACGAGCGCGGCGCGATGCTGCGGCAGCATTGCGAGCGCAAGCTGGCCGAGGCGGAAACCCGCGTGCAGGCGATCGTGGAGCGGGCGGATGGGTCGTTGGGGTTGAAGGCCGTCGAATGAGCGCGGCGACGACGAAATCGGCGCTGGCTGAAGCGCTCACCGAGCACGCCGCGACGGTCGAGCAGGCCATCGACGTTCTACTGCCGCTGCCGGAGGGGCCGGAGCGGCGGCTGCTGGAGGCGATGCGCTACGCGACGCTGGGCGGCGGCAAGCGGATGCGGGGATTCCTGGTGATGGAGGTGGCCGGTCTGTTCCGGGTGGCGACGGCGTCGGCGGCCCGGGTGGGCGCGTCGGTCGAGATGCTGCACGCGTATTCGCTGGTGCATGACGACCTGCCCTGCATGGACGACGACGACCTACGGCGCGGGCAGCCCTCGACGCACCGGCAGTTCGACGAGGCGACGGCGGTGCTGGCGGGCGACGCCCTGCAGGCGCGGGCGTTCGAGGTGCTGGCCGAGCCGGATACGCACGGGGATGCGCTGGCGCGGTGCGAGCTGGTGCTGGCGCTGGGGTTGGCGAGCGGCGCGCGGGGGATGTGCGCCGGCCAAATGATCGACATGGCGACGGAGGGGCAGCAGCTGACCGCGGCCGAGATCGGCCGGCTGCAGGCGCTGAAGACGGGGCGGCTCATCCAATACAGCGCGGAGGCCGGGGCGATCCTGGGCCGGGTGGCGCCGCAGGTGCGCACGCAGATTGCGTGGTATGGGCGCGACCTCGGCGCCGCGTTCCAGATCGCCGACGACGTGCTGGACGCGGTGGGCACGACGGCGGGGATCGGCAAGACGGCCGGTAAGGACGAGGCGGCGGGCAAGGCGACGCTGGTGGCGCTGATGGGGGTCGATCGGGCGCGCTCGCACGCGGAGATGCTGGCCAAGCAGGCGGCCAGCCATCTCGACATGTTTGGCCCCGAGGCGGATCGGCTGCGGGAGTTGGCCGAGTACGTGGTCGCGCGGCGCAGCTAGTGGGCGGCAAGCGCCGGGCTGACCAGGCGCTGGTCGACCGGGGGTTGGCCGAGAGCCGGACGCGGGCGCAGGCGCTGATCATGGCCGGCAAGGTTTGGAGCGGGGATGCGCGCGTCGGCAAGGCGGGCGACCTGCTGGCCGAGGACGCGGCCCTCGAGGTGCGGGGGCAAGATCATCCGTGGGCGTCGCGCGGCGGGCTGAAGCTCGAGGCCGGGCTGAAACGGTTCGGGTTCCCGGCGGTGGGGCGGGTCTGCCTCGACATCGGGGCGAGCACGGGCGGGTTCACGAGCGTGCTGCTGGCGCACGGGGCGGCGCGGGTCCATGCGGTCGATGTCGGGCACGGGCAGCTGGCCTGGTCGTTGCGGACGGACCCGCGGGTGGTGGTGCATGAGCGGGTGAACGCGCGCTACATCACGCCGGCGATCGTGCCGGAGCCGGTCGACGCGCTGGTGTGCGACGCGAGCTTCATCGGGTTGCAGACGGTGCTGCCAGCGGGGTTGGCGCTGTGCGCGCCCGGGGCTTGGGCGGTGGCGCTGATCAAGCCGCAATTCGAGGCCGGGCCGGGTCTGGTGGGCAAAGGCGGCGTCGTGCGCGACCCGGCGGTGCACCGGGCGGTTTGCGCGCGGGTTCAGGCCTGGTGGGCCGGGCTGCCGGGCTGGGAGGTGGACGGGATCGAGGAGAGCCCGATCACGGGGCCCGAGGGCAACCGTGAGTTCCTGATCGGGGCGCGGTTTGGGGCGCCTACGAAACGGGGCTGAGCCGGGCCTTTCCCTACGACATGTATACAAGTAGTGTGGCGGCAAAACGGTCTGGGAGGATCTATGGCCCTGTTTACCCGTCGTGCCCTGGTCGGCACTGCCGCCGCCCTGGCGGCCGCCCGCCCCGCCTTTGCGCAGGCTCCCGCGCCGAAATCGCCGCTGTCGATCACGATCGTCGACGTCGCCGGTAACCTGGCGCTGACGCAGAAGGCGTTCGAGAATTACGCGAAGGCCAAGCCGTCGAACGTGGGGCGGTTCACCTTCACGAAGGCGCCGGCGCCGGAGCTGCCGGCCAAGCTGCGGGCGCAGCAAGCGGCCAACCGGGTGGACATCGACCTGGTCCTGACGGGCACGGACGCGCTGGCGGCGGGGATCGAGCAGAAGATCTGGGAGGATCTACTGCCGGCGCATGCCAGTCAGCTGCCGAACTTGGAGAACATCCTTCTGGAGCCCGCCCTGAAGATGCAGGGTCTCGCGCAGAACCAGGCGGTGATCATCAGCTATTATCCCTCGGGGCCGCTGCTCGAATACATGCCGGACCAGGTGAAGACGCCGCCGACGACGGCCGAGGAGTTGCTTGCCTACACCAAGAGCCATCCGAATCGTTTCATGTACGCGCGGCCGGCCAATTCGGGGCCTGGGCGGACGTTCATGATGGGGCTGCCCTACATTCTGGGCGACAGCGACCCGAAGGACCCGATCAAGGGTTGGGACAAGACCTGGCAGTATTTGAAAGAGCTCGACGCCGGGATCGAGTACTACCCGACCGGAACCGGTGCGACGATGAAGGAGCTCGGCGAGGGTTCGCGGGACATCATCGCGTCGACCACCGGATGGGACATCAACCCGCGCGTGCTCGGGATCGTGCCGAAAGAGGCCAAAGTGACCTCGCTGAAGGGGTTCCACTGGGTGGTGGACGCCCATTACGCGGCGATTCCGAAGGGGCTCGCGCCGGAGCGGGTGGCCGTGCTGCTGGACATCATTTCGTATCTGCTGACGCCGGCGCAGCAGGCCTACTCCTATGACGAGGGCTATTTCTATCCGGGTCCGGCGGTCAAGGACGTTCCGCTGTCGATGGCGCCGGCGGACAGCCAAAAGGCGATCAAGGAGTATGGGCGACCGGAATACGAGCAGTTGATCGCCAGTGCGCCGAAGGAATTGCCGCTCGATGCCGATAAGATGGTGATGGCGTTCAGGCGCTGGGACGAGCAGATCGGCGCCAAGAAGACCAAGTGACGATCCAACCGGCGCCGTTCCGCGAGCTCCGCCTCGATCGGCTGGGCCGCGATTTCGGCTCGCTCAACGCGTTGCGGGACATCACGCTGACGATCCGGCAGGGCGAGTTCATCGCTCTGCTCGGGCCGTCCGGCTGCGGCAAGTCGACGACGTTGAATTGCATTGCCGGGCTGCTGTCGGCGACGTCGGGGGCGATCTGGCTGGACGACCGGCGGATCGACACGCTGCGGCCGGAACAGCGTGGGTTCGGCATGGTGTTCCAGAACTACGCGCTGTTCCCGCACATGAATGTGCGCAAGAACATCGGCTTCGGGCTGCTGATGCGGAACACGAAGCGGGCGGAGATCGAACGCCGCGTTGCCGAAGCGGTGGCGCTGGTGCGGCTGCAGGGCCAGGAGCACAAGCTGCCGGGGCAGCTTTCCGGCGGCCAGCAGCAGCGCGTGGCGATCGCGCGGGCGATCGTGGTGGAGCCGCCGCTGGTGCTGATGGACGAGCCGCTCTCCAACCTCGATGCGAAGCTGCGGCTCGAGATGCGGGCGGAGATCCGGCGCATCCATGCGAGCCTCAACGCGACGACGATCTACGTCACGCACGACCAGGAGGAGGCGCTATCGCTGGCGGACCGGATCGTGGTGCTGAAGGACGGGACGATCCGGCAGGTGGGGACGCCGGGCCAGCTGTTCGCCGAACCGGGGGACCGGGACGTGGCGGAGTTCATGGGGTTCCGCAACGCGGTCACGGGCCGGGTGGAGCGGGTGGAGCGTGGGGTGGCGACGGTGCAGGCCAGCACCGGCGTGCTGCGCGGGTCCGCGCGGCAGGGGCTGGCGGCAGGGAACCCGGGCGTTCTCGTGGTGCGGCCGGACGATCTGGTCGCCGAGCCCGGCGGCGCGCTGACCGCCACGGTCGTGTCGAGCGAATTCAGGGGGCACGGCTATACCGGGTTCGCGCGGATGGCGGACGGGACGGAGCTGGTGTTCACAGCGCCGGAGAGCGCGGCGCCGGGCAGCGAGGTGCGGCTGGCGGCGCATCCGGAGCGGGCGCTGGTGTATCCCTGCTGATGAGGATGCTCTCGCAACGGCTGCAGACGCGCGGGCTCGACGGGACCACGCTGCTGGTGCTGCCGGCCGCGGCGGTCATCGTGGCGACGTTCGTGTATCCGTTCCTGTACGGGTTGGTTCTGTCGTTCCATCCGAAACAGGGCGGCGCGCTGGCCAATTACGCGCAGTTCTTCTCCGACCCGTTCCTGTATCAGACGATCTGGACCACGATCGTGCTCTCGGTTCCGGTCACGCTGCTGAACGTGGTGATCTCGGTGCCGATCGCGTTCCGGGTGCGGTTGATGCGGCGGCAGCGGCTGCTGACGACCATCCTCGTCGTGCCGATCACGCTGGGGACGGTGCTGGTCGCGGAGGGATTGCTCAACTATCTGGGGCCGCAGGGGTGGTTCAACCGGGTGCTGATGGCGGCCGGGCTGATCAGCGCGCCGGTGCGGCTGCTGCACAATTACTGGGGCGTGTTCCTCTCGCTGCTGATCACCGGGTTCCCGTTCACCTTTCTGCTGACGCTTTCGTACCTAAGCGGTATCGACCCGGCGCTCGAGCGCGCGGCGGCGACGCTGGGCGCGGGGCCGCGGGCGCGGTTCTGGCACGTGCTGCTGCCGCTGCTGCTGCCGGGGCTGGCGATCACGTTCTGCCTGTCGTTCGTGCAGGCCTTCTCGGTGTTTCCGTCGGCGGTTCTGCTGGGGGCGCCGGCCGGGCCGACCCGGGTGATTTCGATCGCGGCGTATCAGGCGGCGTTCGAGCAGTACGATTACTCGCTGGCGTCGGCGATCGCGATGCTGATGGGCGCGATCGAGCTCGGCATCGTGGCCGGGGTGCTAGGGGCGCGCGGGCTGCTGTATCGCGGGCCGGCGGGCGGGGGTAAGGGCTGATGCGGCGCACGCTGGGCGAGCGGCTGTGGGCCGGCGCGGTCTGGACGTTCGTCGGGCTGTTCGTGCTGAACCTGGCCGGAATGATCGCGACGGTGGTGACGAGTTCGTTCGCCACGCGATGGCTGCGGACGTGGCTACCGAGCGGCTGGACGACGCGGTGGTACGGGGCGGCGTGGGACGAGTTCCAGCTCGGGGACGTGTTGTCGGTGACGTTCCAGGTGGTGTTCCTGGTGGTGTTCCTATCCGGGCTGCTGGGGGTCCCCGCCGCCTATGCGCTGGCGCGGCGGGAGTTTCCGGGCAAGCGGCTGCTGCTGCTGCTGTTCCTCGTGCCGCTGCTGGTGCCGCCGATCACCTACGGCATCCCGCTCGCGACGGTGCTCTACCAGGCCAATCTGGCGGGATCGATGGCCGGTGTGGTGGTTGCCAACCTGGTGCCGACCGTGCCGTTCGTCATTCTGGTGATGATCCCATTCATCGAGCAGATCGATCCCAAGATCGAGGCGGCGGCGCGGGTGTTCGGGGCGAGCACCCCTCGCCTATTCCGTTATGTGCTGATCCCGCTGCTGCTGCCGGGCGTGCTCGCGTCGCTGCTGCTGGTGCTGGTGCGGACGATCGCGATGTTCGAGCTGACGTTCCTGACCGCGGGGCCGACGAGTCAGACCCTGGTGGTGGCGCTCTATTACGCCGTGTTCGCGGCGGGCGTGCGGGCGGTGCAGTCGATCGACGCGATGGCGGTGATCTACATGATCACGACGCTGGTTTGGCTGCTGATCGCGCTGCGGTTCGTCAATCCGACGCAGATCGTGGGGCGGGCCAAGAGCACGGCCTGACGGCGATTACCGGGCGGAGAGGGTCTTCGCCGCGCTGGTGAACAGGGTTTTCACGTCGGGGCTCGCGGCACCGGCGACGGCCGCACCGAGCTCGTGGGAGAGTTGCGCCATCGGCTCCGGGCGCATGTGAACGGCGTCCCACCAACGGCTCTCGTCCATCGTCATCGGACCCGGGAGCGACAGGTCGTACACCGCGGTATTTGGGCGAGACTGGGCGGCTGCCACGACCCGGCGCTTGCACTCGGCAATCATCGCCGCGCCCACCGTGTTGGGGGCCGGGTAGAGGTGGTGCCGCGGTACGAAGACCAGGAGTAGCCGGGTCGACGGGGGAAGCCGATCGGTGCGCTGGCGGAGCCAGTCGAGCGCGACGTAGTGCCAGGTCGCGGGGTTTGGATCGGTCGGCGGCAGCCAGGGCTCGGCGAGGTTCTCGGCAATCAGACGCTGCGCGAGGGCCGGGTTGTAGGGGTGCGAATCGACGTCCAGCAGCTGGTAGCCATTGGGACCGTAGGCGCGCGGCGAGGCGCCGAGCAGGGCGCTGGCCGAACGCCAGGCGGTCTCGATGGCGTGCATGTTGAAGAGGTTGGCGAGCGATTCCAGCGTGTCCCCGCGGTAGAGCCATTCCGGCAGGGGGCCGTAGCCGAAATGCTCGAGATCGTCGCCGCGCTCGCACCAGATGCGGTCGAGGCCGACCATGAGCGCGCGCGGCGCGGGGTGGGCGCGCAGGAACACGTCGAGCAGCTGCATCTGTTCGTAGGCGAACGAGTGGACCATGGCGAGGTTGACAAATCGAGCGTCGAGCGCCGGGTCGAGGTCGGCGGGGTTGAACAGGCGGGAGGTGGAGTTGCCGATGATGGCCGCGTCGAAGCGGGGCGAGCGGGCGAGCTCCGGATAGGCCCAGCGCTGGCTGTGGTCGGCGGGGATGCGGGGCAGCGGGCTGCGGAACGGGAGGGTGCCCCACGGGTCCGCCAGCGCCAGCAGGATGAATAGAGCAAGGCTGCCGACGCCGAAGACGGTGATGCAGCGGAGCACGAAGGAGCGCCAGTTCGGCATCAGAACTGGAAGTAGAAGAAGACGTTGGGCACGCGTCCGCCGGTCAGCAGCACGACCCAGATGGTGAACGCGCCGATCGGCCAGGCGAGCCATGGGCGGGGCTGGAGCCACCGCAGCGCGATCTCCTGGCTGGGGCGCCCGAGGAAGGCGAGCGCCGCGCCGCCGACCAGGGCCAGCGTGTTCTCGCGATCGAGCGCGAGGCGGCCGATGCCGTTGGCGCCGGTCATGGACCAGAGGAACCGGCCCGCCGCATGGAAGCCGGGCGAGTGGAACACGATGAGCGTGAGGTAGAAGAACAGGAAGGTCATCGCCCAGGCGAGCAGGCGCGGCACCCTGATCCCGGTCTTGTCCCACAAATGGTTGACGGCCAGGCCGATCCCCTGCAGGCCGCCCCAGGCGACGCAGTTCCAGTTCGCCCCGTGCCAGAGCCCGCCGAGCAGCATCGTCAGCACGACGTTGACGACTTGCCTGGTCTCACCGAGGCGGCTGCCGCCGAGCGGGATGTAAAGGTAGTCCCGGAGGAAGCGGGACAGGGTGATGTGCCAACGGCGCCAGAGGTCGCGGACCGAGACGGCTTGGTAGGGTGAGTTGAAGTTGATCGGCAGGGTGAGGCCGAACATCAGGGCGAGGCCGATCGCCATGTCGGAATAGCCGGAGAAGTCGAAATAGAGCTGGAAGGTGAAGGCCAGGCTGCCGACCCAGGCATCGACGGCGGAGAGGCCGTTTTGCGTGATGATGGCGAAGGCCGGGTCGGCGAGATGAGCGAGCGTGTCGGCGAGGACGATCTTCTTGCCGAGGCCGATGATGAACAGGGCGAGGCCGCGGCCGAGATTCTCCCACATGTCGGGACCGCGGGGATCGCGGTGGAATTGCGGGATGATCTCGTTGTGGCGGACCAGGGGGCCGGCGATCAGCTGCGGGAAGAAGGTGACGAACATCCAGAAATCGAGAAAGCCGTAGATGTGCTTGTCGCCACGCCGGAGATCCATGAGGTAGCTGATCTTCTGGAACACGAAGAAGCTGATCCCGAGCGGAAGGATCAGCTGCCAGGGCTGCCAATCCACCCCGGCGATGCCGAACACGGTGCCGCGGAGGAAGTCGGCATATTTGAACAAAGCGAGCACGCAGAGGTTCAGGACGACGCCGAGCAGCGGGATCCAGCGCTGGCCGGACCGGCCGAACCACTGGGCGATCAGCCAGTTGGCCATCGTCAGCGTGACCAGCAGGGGCACGAAGCGGATGTCCCAATAGGCGTAGAAGCCGAGGGAGGCGAGGATCACCCACGCCTGGCGCAGGCGCTGGCTTCCGGCGAGCAGGTAGTAGCCGGCGAGCGAGAGCGGCAGGAAGGCGAAGATGAAGATCTGCGAGTTGAACAGCACCGGGGCGGTTTAGCGCGCTGGTTCGGCCGTGGGGAGTGCCGGATTGAGCTGGGCGCGGCTGCGGAGCAGAAGGGCCAGGACGATGGCCACGTTGATGGCATTCCAGAACAGGCCGTTGGCGAAGGCGGTCCGGTAGGTGCCGCTCCAGGCGTCGATCGCGCCGGCCATCCAGCCGCCGAGGGCCATGCCGATCATGGTCGCCATCAGCACCACGCCGACCCGGGCGCCGGCCTCGCGGGCGGGGAAGCACTCGCGCACGACGACGGCGTAGCTCGGCACGATGCCACCCTGAAACAGGCCGAACAGGGCGGAGATGACGTAGAGGGAGGCGAGTCCATCGAAATTGATGTAGAGCCAGAGGGCGAGGCCTTGCAGGACCGAACCGGTGAGCAGAGTGGGGAGGCCGCCGATTCGGTCGGCGAGCCAGCCGGAGGCGAGGCGGCTGATGATGCCGAAGCCCAGCATGGCGGAGAGCATCTCGGCGCCGCGGGCCGGGCCGTAGCCGAGGTCGACGCAGTAGGCGACGATGTGGACCTGGGGGGTGGCCATGGCGATGCAGCAGGCCAGGCCGGCGAGGATCAGCAATCCCTGGAGCAGCGCGGGAGGCAGGCCGAGGGCGGCGGCGCGCGGGGTGGCGGCCGATGTGGCGGCGGGCACCGGAGCGGGGCGGCCGCGGAGCGACCAGGCCAGCGGGATCATGGTGACGGCGCAGAACAGGCCGAGGCCGGCATATGTGGCGCGCCAGCCTTCGGTCCGCGTGAAGTGCTGGATGACGGAGGGCCAGATCGTGCCGGCGAGGTAGTTGCCGGAAGCGCAAAGCGAGACGGCGAGGCCGCGGCGGCGGTGGAAATAGAGCGAAACGTAGGCGATCAGCGGGCCGAAGGTGGCGGCAGCGCCGAGCAGGCCGACGAAGGCGAATTGGAGCGCGGCGAACTGCCAGATGTCGGTGGTCAGGCTGCACAGGGCGAAGCCGGCGGCGAGGATGGCGGAGGCGGCGAGCAGGGGGCGGCGGATGCCCCAGCGGTCGGAGATGGCGCCGGTCAGGACGCTGCCGAAGGCGAAGCCGAGCATGCAGGCGGTGTAGGCGATGGAGGCGAAGCCCCGGTCGAGCCCCCATTCGGCCTGGATCGAAGGGATGATGACCACGACGGACCACATGGCGGCGCCGCCGATGGTGCTGAGCGCCACGCAGGCGAGCAGGCGGCTCCACGCGGCCCGGGAATCCGGCTCTATCATCATTGGAGCGGACGATAGCGGGTTGCCGGCGGCGCGTCAGCCCACGGCGCCGCCGGGTCAGACGCCCGCGCAATCCCGCGGGGTCAGGAGGGAGGTCATGAAGCGATAGGCGTTGTTGGCGCGGAAGCGGGGATCGGTGCGGAGCGCGCCGATGAAGGCGACGTGGCCGGCTTGGCTCTTGCCGACGAGGCAGCCGGCGCTGGTACCGCCGACCTCGTCGCGCGGCGCGTCGAACGAGCCGTGCTGGTCGATGACGAAGAAGCCGTGGTCGGCCGGATCGCCGTGGCGGGTGGAATCCTTGTCGGCGTCGCGGATGACGGGCAGCGGGAGACATTGGACGAGGGCGTCCTGCTCGAGCTTCGTGCCGATGGCGGTGCGGCCCATGACCCGGGCCTTGTATTGGCCGGGATCGAGGATGGGCGGGCCCTGCTCGTCGACCGGGTCATCGGTGGCGTCGCGGCCGGAGCGGGTGGTGGCCTCCCAACAGCCGACGATGGCGGGCCGGCCGGCGGGGCGGATGCGTAGCAGGAGGCGGACGTCGTCGAAGGCGTCCTCGCGGGCGCGGCTGGGCGTGCCATCCGGTTCGGTGTGTTCGACATAGGCGATCGTCAACGCGTCCGGATGGCGGCAGAGCCAATCCCCCCTCCCCTGCATGGCGCGGACGACCCGGCTGGCGAAATCGGGGAAGCTGCAGTCGAGCGGCAGAACCGGGTCGGGCTCGAGGAGGCGGCGGGCCAGGACCGGGGTGAAGAGGCCGGGGCCGGAGGGTTCGCCGGTCGCGCGGGCGAATTGGGAGATGGCCCAGGTGGTGACGGGGCCGAGGAAGCGGTCGGCAGGGGGATCGAGCAGGCCGTGATGGGCTAGGCGGTCCTGCACGGCGGAGAGCAGGCCGGGCTGGAGCGAGAGCAGAGCAAGCGGCAGGCCGTCGGTTCCGGCGGCGAAGGCGGCGAGCGGGGCGGTAGAGTCTCGAGGGCTGGCGTGATCCACGGAGGGCTCAGTTGATGAGGCCGAAGACGCGGGAGCGGCCGCTGGCGCTGGCGGCGCGAAAGATTCGGAGTTCGCCGCCGCCCGGCAGTTCGACCATCTCGCCGCCGTCCGGAGCTTGGACAACGGGCACGGGCGCGCCGGCCCAGACGGCGGCGATGAGCTTGGCATATTGGGCAGCCGGGCCCGGCGTGAAGGAGTGGTAGGCGGCGGCGGCGGCGGGCCAGTCGTGAGTGCGGCCGTAGAGGCTGTGCAGGAAGCGGGCGGCGTAGCGGGCGTTGACGGTGGGGTCGAACGCGTCGTCGAGCGAGGCGAAGGCGTCCGGATGGTAGAAGAGGTTGACCTGCATGCAGCCGACGTCGATGGAGGTGATGCCGCGGTCGTGCAGGGCATCGACAGCGGCGATGGCGTCGGGCTTGGTGGGATAGAACGTGCCGACGCCCTCCGCCGTCACGGTCCAGGGCCACGGGCTGCGGACCCCGGTGTGGGGATCACGGCGGCCGCTCTCGACAAGACCGATCGCATGCAGGAGGCCGGGGGCGGTTTTGGCCCGCTGCTCGGCGGCGGCGATCGCGGTGTCGCAGGTGGGCGGGCCTGCCGAGGGTGGCATGGCCACCGCCGGCACAGCGGCCATGCAAAACAGAAACGCGGCGCGCAACATGACCGGCATATGGCTCGGGTGATGGGTGGCCGCAACTCACCGAACAGCCAATGCCCAACGGGTATAAACCTTGTCAGGATCTCTTTTTTTTGATATGATATCTACGTGAAGATCAAAATTGAGCCGTCACGATCTGGCGTGCCATGCCGCTCTGGGCGGTAGATGGCGAGAGCCCTCATCGCTGCTTCGCACTGAGCTTTAAACATGTCGTATATCGAATCGGCTCCCGACAGTGGTGCTCTCACTCACAGGCCGGCTGGCCTGACCGTGCTTATCGGGGGAGGCTTCAAGTTTGAGACGGCCTGTTTACTGCCGAAGCTAGCCGACTCACTTGACCTGCACTGCTTCTGCACGGAATGGGGCGGCACTCCCGGCACGGACGGCATTCCTGTCGGGCAGTACGAGAGCGTCCCAAGTTTTGCGACGGTTACGCGTCCTGGCTACTGGCGCAGCACGCGGGCGTTCATCGTGACGTTCTGGCGCTCGCTGCAACGGATCCGCCGGCATCGCATCGATTTGGTTTTCGGCTTCGGTTGCAGCCACATGGTTCCGATGCTCTTGGCGGCCCGGCTGTTGCGGCGGCAGACGATCTTCATCGAGTCGATCACGCGGGCAGACACACTTTCGACCACCGGACGGATCGTCTACCGGCTACGGTTGGCCGACACCTTCATCGTGCAGTGGCCCGAGCTAAAACGGGACTGGCCCCGCGCTGAATTGGGAACGATCCTGTGATCCTGGTCACTGTCGGGACGACAATGCCATTCGACGAGTTGTTCCTCGAGGTCGACCGATTGGTCGGGGACGGATTCTTCCAAGAAGACGTGCTGTGCCAGGTCGGGCAATCTCGCTACCGGATGCAGAATTGCGATTGGTTCATTGGGCGTCCCACATTGCGAGACCTGATCGCGTCGAGCAGTCTCGTGATCACCCATGGCGGCGCAACGGTGGTGGAGCTGCTTTTGGAGCGCAAGCCGTTCGTCGCCTTTCCCAACCCGCGCGGGGCGGGCGACCACCAAGGGCACTTCCTCGCCAGAATGGCGCAACTGGCGCCGATCTCATGGAGCCGAGAAGTCGCGCATCTGAGTGCGCTGTTCCGCGAGCGCAACTCGCTCGGGCCCGCCGAGCCGCGGTGCGAGATGCCGCATGTGGCGCGGATGGTTCTGGACGGACTGCGTACCGACAACGGACCGCAGCGGCCCGGTCTTCTCGACCGGTTTCGGCGCCGAACCGCGGAGCTCGTCTAACAAACTGAGGCTTCGCCGCTCAGACCTTGCCGTGGCAGTGTTTGAATTTCTTGCCGGAGCCGCAGGGGCATGGGGCGTTGCGGGGGGTGTTCCGCCAGGTGGTGGGGTCGGCGGGGTCGATGCCGATCTCGGCGGGGCGCTCGGCTTCCAGCACGTCGCTGCCGGCGTACTGGGCTCCGGCGCCCGGGTCGGAGTAGTGGAGCGCCATCGGGCTGGGTTCGGCTGGCTGGAACATGGGCGGGGGCGGTGCTTCCGGCCCGATCTCGACCCGGGCCAGCATGGAGGTCACCCGTTCGCGCAATTCGTCCAGCATGCCGTTGAACAGGTTGAAGGCTTCGCTCTTGTATTCGTTCAGCGGGTCGCGCTGGCCATAGGCGCGCAGGCCGATGCCCTGGCGCAGGTGGTCGAGCGCGAGGAGATGCTCTTTCCAGACCGCGTCGAGCACTTGCAGGAGCAGGCTCTTCTCGACGAAGCGCATGATCTCCGGGCCGAAATTGGCCGCTTTGGACGCCATGTGCTGATCGGCGGCGGCTTCGATCCGCTCGCGGATGCCGGTCTCGTCGATGCCTTCCTCGCGGCCCCACTCGACCACTGGCAGGTCGAGGTTGAGCACGCGCTTCAGGTCCTCGGCGAGCTCGGCGGTCTCCCACTGTTCGGCGTAGGCTTTCTCGGGGATGCGGCGCGCGACGAGGTCGGCGATGATCTCGGCGCGCATGTCGGCGACTGTCTCGGCGACGTCGGTGGCCTGCATGAACTCGCGACGCTGCGCGTAGACCTCGCGGCGCTGGTTGTTCATGACGTCGTCGTATTTCAGCACGTTCTTGCGCATGTCGAAGTTGCGGGCTTCGACTTTCTTCTGCGCCTTCTCGAGCGCCTTGTTGATCCAGGGGTGGACGATGGCCTCGCCCGGCTTGAGGCCGAGCCGCTGCAGCATGCCGCCCATCCGGTCGGAGCCGAAGATGCGCATGAGGTCGTCTTCGAGGCTGAGGAAGAAGCGCGAGCCGCCCGGGTCGCCTTGGCGGCCGGAGCGGCCGCGCAACTGGTTGTCGATCCGGCGGCTCTCGTGGCGCTCGGTGCCGATCACGAGCAAGCCGCCCGCTTGCTTGACGATCGGATGGTTAGCGGCGACTTCGTCCTCGATGGCCTTGCGATGGACCGGGTCGTCGGCAACGGTTTCCAGCTTGATCCGCATGTCGGCGTTGCCACCGAGTTTGATGTCGGTGCCGCGGCCGGCCATGTTGGTGGCGATGGTGATGGCGCCGGGCGCGCCGGCCTGCGAAACGATGGCCGCTTCCTGTTCGTGGAAGCGCGCGTTCAGCACGGCGTGGGGGATCTTCTTTTCAGTCAGCAGCTTGCTGATGATCTCGCTCTTCTCGATGCTGGTGGTGCCGACGAGAACGGGCTGGCGGCGCTCGCGCGCCTCTTCGATCAGCTTTGCGACGGCTTCGTATTTCTCGGTGGCGGAGCGGTAGACCTCGTCGTCCTGATCGACCCGCTTGACGGGGACGTTGGTGGGGATGTCGACCACGTCGAGCTTGTAGATCTCGGCGAACTCGTCGGCCTCGGTCAGCGCGGTGCCGGTCATGCCGGCGAGCTTGGGGTAGAGCCGGAAGTAGTTCTGGAAGGTGATGGAGGCGAGCGTCTGGTTTTCCGGCTGGACGTCGACGTGCTCCTTGGCCTCGAGCGCCTGGTGCAGCCCTTCGGAGAAGCGGCGGCCCTCCATCATGCGGCCGGTGAATTCGTCGATCAGCACAACCTTGTTGTCGCGCACGATGTAGTCGACGTCGCGTGAGAACAGGGTGTGGGCGCGGAGGCTCTGCTGGACGTGGTGGATGACCGAGACGTTGAAGACGTCGTAGAGGTTGCCCTCCGTGATGATGCCGGCGTCGCGCAGCATCTGCTCGACCGTTTCCGAGCCGGGCTCGGTCAGATGGACGGAGCGCTGCTTTTCATCTTTTTCGAACGTTGTCTCATCTTTGACCAGCTCGCGGACGACGACGTTGACGCTCTTGTAGAGCTCGCTGCTGTCTTCGGCAGGGCCGGAGATGATCAGCGGGGTGCGCGCCTCGTCGATCAGGATGCTGTCGACCTCGTCTACGATGGCGTACGCGAAGTCGCGCTGGACCATGTCTTGGAGGCTGTACTTCATGTTATCGCGAAGGTAGTCGAAGCCGAACTCGTTGTTGGTGCCGTAGGTGATATCGCACGCATAGGCAGCCCGGCGCTCGTCGTCGTTCAGCCCGTGGACGATCACCCCTGTGGTCATGCCGAGGAAGCTGTAGATCTGCGCCATCCACTCGGAGTCGCGCTGGGCGAGGTAGTCGTTGACGGTCACGACGTGGACGCCCTTGCCGGGCAGCGCGTTGAGGTAGACGGGCAGCGTGGCGACGAGGGTCTTGCCCTCGCCGGTCTTCATCTCGGCGATCTTGCCGGCGTGCAGCACCATGCCGCCGATCAGCTGCACGTCGAAATGGCGGAGGCCGAGGACGCGGGTGGCGGCCTCGCGGACCACCGCGAAGGCTTCCGGCAGCAACTCGTCCAACGTCGCGCCGTTGGCGAGGCGTTCGCGGAATTCGGCCGTCTTGGCGGACAGCGCTTCATCGGACAGCTCGCGGATGGCCGGCTCGAGCGCGTTGATCTGCGGGACCCGGCGCTGGAAGGCCTTGAGCGAACGGTCGTTGGCGGAGCCGAACACGGCGCGGGCGATGCTGGCGAGCATGGGTGGGCTTTCAGGTAAAGCGAACAGGCTGCAGATAGGACCCGGGTGGCACCGGGTCAACGCGGAGCGGCGAACGGCACCGGCGACGACATGATGCCGCCTCCTTGTGGCGGCTTTCGGGCGCACCTATTGTCCGCCCACCCAAGCCGCGGTTTCCGGGCTGCTCCACTCAAGGGAATATTTCATGCGCCGCCCTAGCCTTGCCCTCGCCACGATCGCGCTGCTGAGCGCGCCTGCCGTCACCCTGGCGCAACCCAGCCCTGCCGCGCCGCAGGCGAGCCCGCCTTCCGGCGCCGCGACGACCCCTGCTCCGGCTCCGGCGCCGACGCCAGCGCCGACCACCGTCATCGCCAAGGTGGGATCGGACACGATCCACTACTCGGACCTGCAAGACGCGCTGCAAAGCTTGCCGGAGCAGCTGCGGGCCATGCCGCCGAACATGCTTTACCCGATGTTGCTCGATCAGCTCATCGACCGGGAGGTGATCGTCCAGCAAGCCAAGAAGGACAAGCTGCAGGACGACCCGAAGGTGCAGCACGCCATCCAGCAGGCGACCAACATGGCGCTGCAGAATGCGCTGCTGACGCGCGAGATCCAGCCGAGCCTGACGCCCGAGGCGATCAAGGCCCAATACGACAAGGAATATGCGGGCAAGAGCGGCGAGGAGCAGGTCCACGCCGAGCACATCCTGGTGCCGACCGAGGCGAAGGCGAAGGACATCATCGCGCAGCTCGACAAGGGGGCCGATTTCGCGACGCTAGCCAAGGAGAACAGCACGGACCCGTCGGCCAAGGAGAACAGCGGCGATCTCGGCTGGTTCAAGAAGGGCGACATGCTGCCGGAGTTCTCCGACGCGGCGTTCGCGCTCAAGCCCGGGCAGATCACGCAGACACCGGTGCACACCCGCTTCGGCTGGCACGTGATCAAGGTGGAGGGAACGCGCACGGCGCCGCCGCCGACGCTGGACGAGGTGCGCGACGAGATGCGCCAGCAGATCATCCAGGAAGGGGTGGCCAAGGTGCTGGCGTCGGCCAAGCAGGGTGTCACGATCGAGAAGTTCAATGCCGACGGCACGCCCTACACGCCGCCGGCAGGCATGCCCGGCTCGCCGGCGCCGAGCAAGTAGGCGACAGTGAGCACCCCGCTCTCGCCTCTTGCGGTGCCGCTGCCGGCACTTCCGGCGATCGCCGGCGTGCGGCTGGGGGCGGCGCAGGCGGGGATCCGCTACCAGGGCCGTACAGACTTGGTGATGATCGAGTTGGCGGCGGGGACGAAGGTCGCGGGGGTGTTCACCCGCAACAAGTGCCCGGGCGCGCCGATCGACTGGTGCCGCAAGCACCTGGAGAACGGACGGGCCCGGGCGGTGGTGATCAATGCCGGCAATGCCAACGTGTTCTCCGGCCGGGTCGGGGCGGAGGCGGTGCGGATGACGGCGGAGGCGGCGGCGGGCCTGGTCGGCTGCAAGCCCGGCGAGGTTTTCGTCGCCAGCACCGGGGTGATCGGCGAGGCGCTGCCGCACGGGAAGATCACCGCCGCGCTGCCGGCGCTGCACGAGTCCCTCGGGGCGAACCGCTGGGAGGAAGCGGCCCGGGGCATCATGACGACCGATACGTTCCCGAAAGGGGCGACGCGGACGGCGGAGTTGGGCGGCGGGACCGTGCGGATCAGCGGGATCGCCAAGGGGAGCGGGATGGTCGCACCCGACATGGCGACGATGCTGTGCTTCGTGTTCACTGACGCGAAGCTGCCGGCTTCGGTGCTACAGGCGGCGCTGTCGCACGGCGTCAAGCGGACTTTCAACGCGACGACGGTCGATAGCGACACGTCGACGAGCGACACGGTGCTGCTGTTCGCGACGGGCACGGCCGAGCACGCCAAGATCGACGTCGGCGACAAGAAAGAGCTGCGGCGGTTCCGCGACGCGCTCGAGGCGGTGCTGCACGATTTGGCGCTGCAGGTGGTGCGCGACGGCGAGGGCGCGCAGAAGCTGGTGCGGATCGACGTGACGGGGGCGGCGTCGAAGAAGTCGGCGCACCGGGTCGCGATGGCGATCGCGAACTCGCCGCTGGTCAAGACGGCGATCGCGGGCGAGGACGCCAATTGGGGCCGCATCGTCATGGCCGTCGGCAAGGCGGGGGAGCCGGCAGATCGGGACAAGCTGTCGGTCGCGATCGGCGGGACCTGGATGGCGCGGCACGGGGCGGTGGTGGCGGACTACGACGAGGGCCCGGTGGTGGCGCACATGAAAGGCCGGGACATCTCGATCGCGGTGGATCTGGGGTTGGGCAATGGCGTCGCGACGGCGTGGACCTGCGACCTGACGCACGGCTACATCGACATCAACGGCAGCTACAGAAGCTAGGGTTCGTGGCGCTCGAGCTCTCCGCCGCCTCGGCTTTCCAGCCGCTCGCGACCGAGCGGCTCTCGCTGCGCCCGCTGCGGCCGGACGATGCGGAGGCGATCCACCGGCTGGTGAACGATTGGGAAGTGGTGCGGATGCTCTCGCAGCTGCCGTTCCCGTATCCGCGCGACCTGGCGGACCGCTGGATCGCGTCGACGCTCGAGCAGATGGAACGGGGCAGCGGCTACCACCTGGCGATCACCGGCCAGGAAAACGGGCAGGAGATGCTGATCGGGTGCATCGGGCTGCGCCTGGACATGACGCCGCGGGTGGGCAATCTCGGCTACTGGATCGGCCGGCGCTTTTGGCGGCTCGGGGTGGGCAGCGAGGCGGCGGCGCGGCTGGCGCGGTGGGCGCTGGCGAATTTGGACATCGACCGGCTCGAGGCGCATGTCGCGGTCGACAACCCGGCGTCGGGCGCGGTGCTGCGCCGGGCCGGGTTCCGCGAGGTGGGCACCGGAGAGGAGAACTTCCTGGCCCGCGGCGGCAAGCACCCGGTGATCCGCTACGAGGCGACGCGGGACGATCTGTTCGGCGGGCCCGCCCCGGATAGCGCCGGGGATAGTGGGACGGAGCGGAAGCTCGTGCTGGTCGCGGCTTGCGCGCTGATCGACACGGACGGGCGGGTGCTGCTGTCGCGGCGGCCGGAAGGCAAGGCGATGGCCGGGCTGTGGGAGTTTCCGGGCGGCAAGCTCGAGCCCGGCGAGTCGCCTGAGGAGGCGGTGATCCGCGAGCTGCAGGAGGAGTTGGGCATCGACGTCGCCAGCAACTGCCTGGCCGCGTTCGCCTTCGCCTCGCACAAATATGAGACGTTCAACCTGCTGATGCCGCTGTTCCTGTGCCGGCGCTGGAACGGCCGGCCGCAGGGGCGCGAGGGCCAGACCCTGGCGTGGGTGCGGCCGGACAAGCTCGCGGACTACCCGATGCCGGCCGCCGACAAGCCGCTCATCCCCCTGCTGAGGGACTTTCTGTGATGGCCAACCCCGTCGCCTGCATTCTCGTCATCGGCAACGAGGTTCTCTCGGGGCGGACACAGGACGCGAACATCAAATTCCTGGCGACCGGACTGGGCGAGATCGGCATCCCGGTGCGCGAGGTGCGGGTCATTCCGGACGTGGCGGAGACGATCATCGCGACGGTCAACGAGTGCCGGGCGAAGTTCGACCATGTGTTCACCACCGGCGGGATCGGGCCGACGCATGACGACATCACCAGCGAGTGCGTGGCGGCGGCGTTCGGCGTGCCGTGGGAGCCGCATCCGGAAGCTTGGGCGCGGATGGAGAAGCACTACAAGCCCGGCGAGTTCAACGCGGCTCGGCAGCGGATGGCGACGATGCCGCGCGGCGCGTCGCTGATCGACAATGCGGTCTCGGTGGCGCCGGGCTTCACGATCGGCAACGTGCATGTGATGGCGGGCGTGCCGCGGATCATGCAGTCGATGTTCAACTGGCTGTCGCCGCGATTGGAGGGCGGGACGCCGGTGTCGTCGGCAGCGGTGCATGCGGCCGGGCTGCTGGAGGGGTCGATCGCGGAAGGGTTGGAGGCGATCCAGAAGCGCTATCCGGATCTCGATTTGGGCAGCTACCCGTACTACCGCTCGACGGGGAATGGGGTGTCGCTGGTGGCCAAGGGGCAGGATGCGGAGGCGGTCGCGGCCTGCATCGCCGAGGTGACGGAGCTCGTGCGCGCGATGGGCAAGGAGCCGATCCAGGGCGAGCCGCCCGCTTAGGACAGGTATCGATCCAGCTGGTTTGCGGCGTGCCAGCCGGTGCTGAAACAGGCTTGGAGTAGGTAGCCGCCGGTCGGCGCGTCCCAGTCGAGCATCTCGCCGGCGGCGAACACGCCGGGGCGGGCGCGCAGCATAAAATTGTCATCGAGCGCCGGGAGGGCGAGGCCACCCGCGGTGGAGATGGCGCGCTCGATGGGTGCGAGGCCGGTGATCTGCAGCACGCAGGCTTTCGGGTCGCCCCCGGTCTCGCGCAGCAGCCCGGCCGCGGCCGGCAATAGCCCGGCGCGACGCCATGCGTTGGCGCGGGAGACGCCGGGGCCGCCCATGCGGCGACGGAGTTCCGGCGGGGCGAGGTCGGGGCGGAGGTCGAGATGGAGGGTTGCCGCCCCGCGCTCCGCGATCTCGTCCCGGATGGGCCGGCCGAGCGCGTAGATGAGGCCGCCTTCCAGCCCGGTTCGGGTGATCACGGCCTCGCCGCGCACCGCCTGATCGCCGACCCGGGCCGCGATGCGCTTGAGCGGCTCGCCGGCGAAGCGGGCGCGGAAGGGTTCCGACCAGTCGACGAGAACGCCGCAATTGGCCGGTAGCAGCGGTGAGACGGGCAGCCCGGCCTCGCGCAGGATGGGGCTCCAGGCGCCATCCGAGCCCAACCGCGGCCAGGAGGCGCCGCCGAGCGCCAGGAGCGTCGCCGCAGCGCGGACCTCGACCGGGCCCGTGCCCGTGTGGAAGCGGAGCGCGCCGGAGGGGGACCAGCCGGTCCAGCGGTGGGCGGGGCGGAAGCGGACGCCCTGCGACTGCAGGCGACCGAGCCAGGCGCGGAGCAGCGGGGTCGCCTTGAAGGCCTCGGGGAAGACGCGGCCGGAGGTGCCGACGAAGGTGGGCTGGCCGAGGTCGGCGCACCATGATCGGAGCGCGTCGGGGCCGAGGCTCGCCAGGGCGGGGGCGAGCGCGGCGGCAGCCAGGCCGTAGCGCGGCAGGAAGCGGTCGAGCGGCTCCGAGTGGGTGATGTTGAGGCCGCCGCGGCCGGCGAGCAGGAACTTGCGGCCGACCGAGGGCATGCGGTCGAACACCGTGACGGCCCGGCCGCAGCCGGCCAGGCGTTCAGCCGCGATCAGCCCGGCGGGACCTCCGCCGACGACGGCACACTCGATCGCTTCGTGCATGGGCGGGCAACCTCGGACTTGCTTGTCCTCCGGGCAAGAGGGCGACAGGGTTGCCCTCGGCACAAGGGGGCGGCAGGGTTGCCCCATGCAAACGATCGCTCAGGCGCAGCGCGCCCTCTCCTCCGGCCAGACCACGGCAAGGCAACTCGTCGAGACCGCGCTCGAGCGGATCGCGGCGCCTGGGGGCGAAGGCAGCCGGGTGTTCGTGCGCGTCTACGAGGAGGCGGCGCGGGCGAGTGCGGAGGCGATGGACGGGTTGCGCCGGGTCGGGCGGGAGCCGAGTCCGTTGGCCGGAATCCCGATCAGCATCAAGGACCTGTTCGACGTGCGGGGCGAACGGACGGCGGCCGGCAGCCGCGTGTTGAAGGAAGCCGCGCCGGCGACCCGGCATGCCGCGGTGGTCTCGCGGTGCCTCGCCGCCGGGCTGGTGCCGGTCGGGCGCACCAACATGACGGAATTCGCCTTCTCGGGGATCGGCATCAACCCGCATTTCGGGACGCCGAAAGCGCCTTGGCGGCGGGAGGCGGGGCATGTTCCCGGCGGCAGTTCGTCGGGGGCGGCGGTGTCGGTGGCCGATGGCATGGCGCTGGCCGGGCTTGGCACGGACACGGGCGGGTCGTGCCGGATCCCGGCGGCGTTCTGCGGGGTGGTGGGGTATAAGCCGACGGCGCGCCGGGTGCCGCTCGAGGGCGTGCTGCCGCTGTCGCCGTCGCTCGACAGCGTGGGGCCGCTGGCCAATTCGGTGGCGTGCTGCGCGGCGATCGACGCGGTGCTGGCGGGCGAGGCGCTGCCGGAGGTCAAGCGGCTGGAACTGCGCGGTATGCGGCTGGCGGTGCCGGGGAACATGGTGATGGAGGGTATGGAGCCGGCGGTGGCCGAGGCGTTCAACCGGGCGCTGAACCGGTTGAGCAATTTCGGCGTGCGGATCACGCATCTGAATTTCCCGCAATTCGAGCGGATTGCCGAGGCGAACAAGACCGGCGGGTTTTCGGCGGCGGAGGCGCATGTGTGGCACCGCGCGTACCTGGCCGATCAGCCGGAAGTCTACGACCAGCGGGTGCGGGCGCGGCTCGAGCGTGGGGCGGGGATGAGCGCGGGGGACATGATCGCGCTCATCGCGGCGAGGCGGGACATCTGCGCGGACATGGACCGGGCGACGGCGCCGTTCGACGCGGTGGCGATGCCGACCGCGCCGATCGCGCCGCCGACGATCGATAGCCTGGCGAACGACGCGGATTTCACGCGGGCCAACATGTTGGCGCTCCGCAACACGTCGCTGGGCAATTTCCTGGACCGCTGCGCGATCAGCCTGCCGATGCAGCGGGCGGGCGAGCCGCCGGCCGGGTTTATGCTGATGGGCGAGACGATGGGCGACCAGCGACTGTTCGCGATCGCGGCCGCGGTCGAATCGGTTTTGAAGGAGTGAGGGCGATGGGGCGGTTGCTGGTTTGTTTGCTGTTGCTCGCGGCCGTGCCGGCGCGGGCGCAATCGGCGCTGAGCGAAATCCTGTCGCGCGGGACGCTTCGGGTGGGGCTCACGGGCGATTACCGGCCGTTCTCGATCAAGGATGCGGACGGGCATTTCAGCGGCTTGGACGTGGACGAGGCGGAGGCGCTGGCCAAGGGCATGGGCGTCAAGCTGGAGATCGTGCCGACGGCGTG
>JAVVHH010000008.1:0-47232 GCA_032249615.1 Acetobacteraceae bacterium | reverse complement strand
GCGGCGCATGCGCATCGAGCAGGTCGGGTGGGAGCACGGCGATGACCGGCCCTGCCGTCCATACCAGCGCGCAGTCGATCTCGTGCGCCGGATAGATGCCGCGCAGCACGGCCCGGTAAGCGGCAAGCTGGCGCAAGTAGAGGACGGGCGTGCTTCTCACGTCGGCCGGAGCGTCGCGTCCGGTCTTGTAGTCCGCCAGCAGGACGCGCCCGGGCAGGACCGCCATGCGGTCGACGGTTCCGGTAATGATTGTCTCGCCCACCAGCCCGGTCAGCGGCTGCTCGGCGCGGCTGCCGGGGCCGAACAGCGGAGCCAGCGCTGGATGGCGCAGCACGCCCAGCGTCTGCGCCGCGAGCGCGTCAGCCTCGGCCGGCTCGATCGCTTGGCGCGCAAGATAGGTCGCCGCGGCGGCCTCCCAATCCGCTTCCGGCAGCGACGGCAGGTGCTGCAGCATCGTGTGCACGAGCGTGCCGCGGCGAAAGGCGTCGCGTCTGTCCAGACGGGTCGCCAGGCGCGGCGAGATCGTGCCCGGAACCGGGCCGAACGCGACCTCCCCTGGCCGGCTCGGCACTAGCGGGCTGGGCAGCGCGGGCTCGGGCGGCGGCGCCGCAGGGGTCCAATCACCGGGGCTGCCCGCCCAAGATGGCAGCGGGGCCGCTGCCGGGTCGACCGCCTCGGCGCTCGTCTTGGGTGGACGGCTCTGGTCGGCGGCCACCGCAAGGACGGGTCCGGGCCAGGGAAGGCATGCCTCGGGGTCGGGCTGCGCTTCGAGCGCGGCGAAGCCGCCTGCCACCAGGCGATACCAGGTCTCGTCCTTCGGCGCGTTGCGGGTCTCCCAGCCGCACACGATCAGCCGGTCTTCCGCGCGCGTCAGCGCGACGTAGAGCAGCCGGTTGTATTCCTGCATGCGCCGGGCCGTATCGGCAGCGCGCAGCCCGGTCCAGACTGGGCCGCCCATCGATCTGCGAGGCGCCCAGAGCGGCACGCACAGCCCGCTATCCGCATCATCGGCCCAAACGAACGGCTCATCCTCCGGCGGCAGCGCCGTGGTGTCGGGCAGGATGACGATCGGCGCCTGCAGCCCCTTGGCGCCATGCACGGTCATCACCCGCACGGCCGAGCCGGCCGACCCGGCCTCCCGTTTGACCGTCGCGCCGGAGCGCCGAAGCCAGTGCACGAAGCCCTGCAGCGAGGGCGGGTGGCTACGCGTGTAATCGAGCGCGGCGCCAAGCAGCTCGTCGAGCGGCTCTGCCGCCTCCGGGCCCAGCCGCGCCAGCAGCCGCGCACGCCCCCCGAGCGGCCCAAGCATCTCGGCCAGCAGCGCGTGCGGAGTCACATGATCGGCCCGGCGGGCCAGCGCAGCAAGGAAATCCCGTGCGGCCTGCCACTCCGGCCGCTCGCCGGCCCGGTCCCGCAGCGCATTCCAGAGCGTCCCGCCGCGTCCCGCCGCCAGCTCGAGCAAGCTATCCTGCTCGAGGAACCCGAGCGGGCTGGTCAGCACGCAGCCGACGGCAAGGTCGTCGCCGGGCAGCAGGATGGCGTCGCACGCCGCGAGCACGTCCTGCACGGCGGCCTGCTCGGTCAGCACCAGGCGGTCCAGCCCGGCAACCGGCACCCCCCGCGCCTTCAGCGCACGCACCACGTTGCGGGCAAAATCGCCGCGGCGGCGAACCAGGATCAGCAGGTCGCCCGCCATGATCGGCCGGTCTTGGCTGGGCAGCCGGTCCCCGCGCGCCAGCGTGGCCGCGATCCAGTCCGCGATCGCGTCGGCCAGGCGCTGCGGCGCCGAGGCGAGCCCGAGATTGGTCGCCGGGACCGTCCAGGGCGCAATCTCGCCTGCCTTCTCGACCGGCGTCAGCGGCCAGAGTTCGACCCGGCCCGCATGGCCCGCCCGCTCGGCAAAATGGTGCAGGGGAGTGTCCACGACGCCATTGGCCGCGACCGGGTCGGCAAACACCGCGTCCACCAGCGCAAGGACCGGCACCGTGGAGCGGAACGAAACGTCCAGCGTGACGCTCTCCCAGCGTTGGCCGGACCCATCGACACGTTCGGCCAGCCGGTCCCGCGAGCGCTTGAACTCCTCCCGGTCCGCGCCCTGGAACGAGTAGATGCTCTGTTTCGGGTCGCCCACGGCGAAAAACGTGCGGTCGGGCGCCTCCGCGTCGGACGAACTGTGCGGCCGGGCGCCGAGTCCGGCGAAAAACTCGTCGGTCAGGCGGTGCGCGATGTGCCACTGCTCCGGCGCGGTATCCTGGACCTCGTCGAGCAGCAGATGGTCTATCCCGCCGTCGAGCTTGTACAGAACCCAGGCCGCGCCGGGCTCCTCCAGCAGCGCCCCTGTGCGCGCGATGAGGTCGCCGTAATCGAGCTGGTCGAGTTCCCGCTTGCGGGCCTCGTAGCCGCGCAGGATGGGGCGCGCGAGGCGGAGCAGGGCGACCGTGGCGTCGGCGCAGCGCGCGGCAGCGATCCGCGGCACCAGCGCGAGCAACCGGGCCTGCTCGGCGGCAAACGTGTCGAGCAGCGCGGGATGCCGGGCGACCAACGGCTTGCCCGCCAGCCGGTTGAGCGGCCGCCCCTCCAACTTCTCGTTGATCCAACGCTCATGCCAGCTCTGCCACGAGGCCGCCCGCTGCTCCCGGCTGAGGGCCAGCCAATCGAGCATCTCCTCTGCCACGCGCTTGGCGGCCGCGCTGCCCTCGGCCTCGACCACCCGCAGAGCATCGCGCAATAGCGTCTGCTCCGGCCAGGCCGCCGCTTCGCGCAGCAGGGCGGCCTCCGATTTTGCATCCGCGCCCGCCGTCCGTCGGATCGCCGCGGCCAGCGCGGCCTCGGGGAGATCGAGCAGCGGGGCCATGCGGGTGCGCTGCTCGTCGAGCTTGCTGACGAGCGTGCCGAACTGCTCCGCCTTCGCGTGCCCGGCGACCACCGCCACCGCGTCGGGCGGTGCGGCGGCGAGAACGGCTTCCCGGGCGCGCTCCATCGTCAGCCGCGCGTCGGTGTCTTCGACCAGCGCGAAATGCGGCGTGATGCGGGCTTCGAGCGGGAAGCGGCGCAGCAGCGATTGGCAGAACGCATGGATAGTGCCGATCCGCATGCCGCCGGGCAGGTCGAGCACGCGGGCAAATAGCGCTCGCGCTTGCGACGTCGTCTCGGTGCCGATCGGCACCCGCAACTCGGCCAGCGCCCGCAGGAGCGCCGGTTCCTCCGCCACGGCCCACTCGCCCAGCCGGGCCTGCAGCCGGTTGGCCATCTCCGCCGCCGCCGCCTTGGTGAAGGTGAGGCACTGGATCTTCGCCGGGTCCGCGCCGGCCAGCATCAGCCGGAGCATGCGGTCGATGAGCAGCTTCGTCTTACCCGACCCGGCCGACGCCTCGACGAAAGCGGAGACGCCCGGGTCCGACGCCCGAAGCTGCTCGTCGATGGCGCGCTGCTGAGCGGTGTCGAGCATCAGGAATCGTCTTCCAGAACCGACCACTCGGCGACCCGGGCCAGCTGTGCGTAGTCGGAGAAGCGGGGCTTCGCCTCCGGATGAGGCTCGGACAGATAGGCTTGCTCCGGATCGTCGTACCGGGCGATCAGCGCATTCAGCTGATCGACGGTCGCGCCGACATGGCTCTCGATCGCGTCTTCATCGTTCTTGAACAGCCGCATGATGTCGCCCGCGGGCTGGTCGCCGGTCAGCCGCCAGTAGGCGAGCTCACCCGTGGTACCAACGAGGCCAGGGCCGAACGCGCCTCGCGCCGCCATGGCGGCCTCGAGCAGGAG
This sequence comes from Acetobacteraceae bacterium, assembly GCA_032249615.1. Lineage (GTDB taxonomy): Bacteria > Pseudomonadota > Alphaproteobacteria > Acetobacterales > Acetobacteraceae > JAVVHH01. The sequence goes on along the minus strand of JAVVHH010000008.1, from coordinate 43,467 downwards.
CTGGCTGTCGAAGCCGCGCACGACGGCCTTCTGCGTCGGCACCGTGCCGGTCTTGTAATCGATGATGGCGATGCGGCCCCCGTGCAAACGCTCGATCCGGTCGGCGACGCCGGTCAGCAGGAAATCTCGCTCCCCGATGCGCCACTCGCCCCGCCGCTCGGTGACGACCTCGTCGGGCCCCACGATCGCCCGCCGGTCGCGCTCCGCCTCCGCCACGAAATCCGCGATCCGGTGCAGCCGCGGGCGCCACCAGGCGGCCAGCGCCGGCCGGAGCGGACGCGCTGCCAGCGCGCGGTCCATCTCGGCCTGAAGCCGCGGGCCGGCATCGGTCGGATACCCCTCCGGTAGCGCCGCGATGAACGCCGCGACGGCGTCGTGCACCACCGTGCCGTAATCCGCCGCGTCGGCGTTCTGCTCGATCGGGTCGAGCGCGCGCAGCCGAAGGATATGCTTGGCGAAGATGGCGTAGGGGTCCCGCAGCCAGGTGCCGATCTCCGTGACGCTGAGCTTGCGCGGCCGGAGCGCCACCGCAGGGCGCGGCGTGGGCGGCGGAACCGGGCGGGGCGGGCCGGCGGGGAGATCGAGCTGCGTGGCCCACCGCGCGGCCGGGTGACCGTCGAGCGCGCGGGTGTCGGCGCGCAGGAAGGTCCGGAGGCGGACGAGCCAGCGGGCGGGAACGGCAGGCGCGCCGTCGCGACGCTGCGGACAGGACAGCACGACACTAGGGGCGGCGCAGGTCAGCATCGCGAAATCATGGGCCATCTGCCCGATCCGCTGCTCCGGCGAGGTGAGCCCGGCGGTGCGGCGCATCGGGCGGCTCATCCAGGGCCCCGGATCGGTGGCCGCCGGCCAGACGGTTTCCGCGAGCCCGCCGAGCACCACCAGGTCGAACGATTGCAGCCGCGCTTCGAGCAGCCCGAGGATGACGATCCGCGGATGCTCCACCCCGTTGCGCCCGCGCAGAGCCCGGCGGCTGCGAACCACCGCGCCCTGCATCGTGGCTTCCAGCAGGCCGGGCAGCGTGGCCAGACGTTGCGGCGGCAGCACCTCCAGTGCGTCGGCCAGCACGGCCAGGTGGCTTGCCAGCGCCTCGCCCTCCTCCAGCGCCCAAAGCCGCGCGGCGCCGGTTTCCGTGTCGGTCGCCGCCGCCGCCTCCGCCGTCTCCAGCAGCGCGGCCATCGCGGCGGCCGGAGAAGCCTCGGGGGCCGTCAGCGCGAGCAAAGGGGAGAGCCGCGCCTCTAGCCGGTCCAGCAAATCCAACACGCCCTCGCGCGGTGGCTTGTCGAGCGCGGCGAGAACGGCGCGCAAGCCCGCGATGCCCGGGGGCGGCGCCGGGCCGCGAAGGCAGTCGCGCTCGAGCGCGCGCGCGGCCGCCCGGCAGCGCGCGGCGGGTAGCCCGAACGCCGCGAACGGGTGCTTCAGCACGGAAAGCAGCGCGATAGGCGTGAGCCCGTCGGCCACCGCACGGGCGAGCAGGCGGAGAAAATTGGCCGGCGGCGTGTCGGCGAGCGGCTCCCCGGCGCTGTCGTCGACGATCACGCCGTAGCGCGCCAGTTCCGCCGCGACGCGGCCGGCAAGCTGCCGGTCGGGCGTGACCAGCGCCGCCCGCGCCCCCGGCCGCTCCAGCGCGTGACGCAGGACGAGCGCGACCGCCACCGCCTCCTCCTGCTGATCGGCCGATTCCAGCAGCCGGAGCCCGTGGGTGACGATGTCGAACGGCTCGCGCCAGAGATGGAGCGCGGCGGCGGGAAGCATGGCCCGCGCGATCGTGGGCGCGCGGCGCTCCCCCTCCGTGGGCAGCGGCGGCGGCTTTCGGCGGCCGCGCTTGGGGGCTTGCGGTTCTATCGGGACGACATCGCCGCGTGTGGCGCCCATCTCCGCCAGCAGATCGCGCATGCCCGCCTGCGGGTGCCCCTCGTCGAGCAGCTGCCAGATGTCGTCCGGCATCGCCGTGTCGAGCCCCGGCAGGATGACGGTGCCGCGCGGCAGCGAGGCCACCACCCGCATGAGGCCGCCGAAGGCGGGAATGCCGGCCGACGTGCCCGCCACGACGATCCGCCCCGGCGGCGGCACGGCGGCCCATTCCGCCGCCTGGCACTCTAGCAATCGAAGCGCGCGGTCGGCGCCGTCCAGCAGATTGTTGTCGGCGAGCCAAACCGGCCAGTGATGGGTCACGAGGGCCAGAAAGCGGATCGTCTGCTGCCAGTGCTCGGCATACCCGGCCTCGGTCGCCTTGGGCAGCTCGTCCGGCAACGAGACGCCACTGCGGTACGCCTCGTCCAGCAGGTCCGCGAGCTCACCCGCGAGCCGCCACGCCCCGTCGGCGAAGATCGGCGCCCCGTCACGGCCGCGCAGGCCGAGGATGAGCCGGGTCAGATGGGCAAGCCGCTTCAACGGCTCCACCGCCGGCGGCAGGTCGAGCGCGCCGGCCAGCGCGAGCGGGGCCTCGTCGAGCGCGCCGATGGCCAGGATGCGGGGTAGGAGCAGCGGCTTGCCATTCGTCACGCGGAGGAAGGCCTCACCCAGCGACCGCGCAGCCCGGCGCGTCGGTAGCAGGATCAATCCATCCGCGATCGACAGCATGTCGCCCCCGGCCGCACCCTCGATCCACCACCGGGCGAGCACGTCGAGGAACGGCAGCCCGGGCGCGATCGAGCGGATGTTCATCCGATGGTGGCGGTGCGTGTGTCGCCCGGGCCGTAGGTGAGCGTGATGACGGTGGCCTCCTCGGGGCGGTGCGGGCCCAGCCGGTCGGGCCATTCCACGATCACGACGCCATCCCTCGCTTCGTCCCAGCCAAGCTCCGTCAGTGCGCCGGGGCCATCGAGTCGCCAAAGGTCAAAATGCGCGACGGGGAAGTCCGGCCCCTCATAGGTCTGCAGCAGGGTGAAGGTCGGGCTTGGCACCACGAGCGCCGGGTCGCGCAGAAGGGCCCGCAAGATGGCTCGCGCAAGCGCGCTCTTGCCGGCGCCGAGCGGGCCCTCGAGGAGGATCGCATCGCCGGGCCGCAGCCGTTCGGCGATCTCGCGCCCGAGCGCGGCGGTGGCCTCCAGTGTTGGCAAAGTGAGTGTGGCGGCCATGTGGTCGTATAGAAGCGGCGCGCGGATGCGGGTAGGACGAGTTATGGGTAAGACGATCGAGACCGATGTCGCCATCATCGGCGCGGGGCCGGTAGGGCTGTTCGCCGCCTTCGAGTGCGGCATGCTGAAGCTGAACAGCGTGCTGATCGACGCGCTGGCCGAGGTCGGCGGGCAGTGCACCGCACTCTATCCGGAGAAGCCGATCTACGACATCCCCGCGCATCCGGCGATCGCAGCGGGCCACCTGATCAGCAATCTCGAGCGGCAGATCGAGCCGTTCGCCGTGCCGCGCCTGCTCGGTCGCCGGGTCGATCGGCTGGAGGGTGCGGCAGGCGACTTCGTGCTCGGTACGGACCGGGGCGACGAAGTGCGCTGCAAGGCGGTCGTGCTGGCCGCGGGTGCCGGCGCGTTCGGCCCGAACCGCCCGCCCATCGAGGGCATCGAAGCGTTCGAAGCCACCGGCGGCGTGCAATACCTGGTCCGCCGCCGGGAGGATTTCCGCGGCGCCCGGGTGGTGATCGCCGGCGGCGGCGACTCGGCGGTGGATTGGGCACTCTCGCTGCGCGACGTCGCGGCGAAGGTCATGGTGGTGCATCGCCGTGCCAAGTTCCGCGCCGCCCCGGAAACCGCCGCGCAATTGGCCGCCGCCGCCGCCGCCGGCGAGCTCGAGCTGGTGACCCCCTATCAGCTGGCTACCCTTCACGGCAGCGACGGCCAGCTCGAGGCTGTCGGGGTGAAGGATCTGTCCGGCGGGGAGCGGCTGCTGCAGGCGGACCACCTCCTGGCCTTCTTCGGGCTCTCCATGGATCTGGGCCCCATCGCCGGCTGGGGCCTCGGCATCGAGCACAGCCACATCCGCGTCGACCCGGCCACCTGCCAGACCACGCTCCCCGGCGTGTTCGCCGTTGGCGACGTCGCCACCTACGCGGGCAAGCTGAAGCTGATCCTGCAGGGCTTTAGCGAGGGCGCGATGGCCGCCCACGCGATCCATCCGATCGTCTATCCCGACGTGGCACTCCACTTCGAGTACTCCACCAGCAAGGGCGTCCCGGCGGCCTAGCTTGCCCGCGATCGAGGTAGAGGCGCTCACCAAGCGCTACGCTGACAAGCATGGGGCCGATGTGCTGGCCGTCGACGCGATCGGCTTCTCGGTCGCCGCCGGCCAGACGCTCGGGCTGCTCGGCGGCAACGGGGCCGGCAAGACGACGACGATCGCGATGCTGCTGGGCCTGCTGATCCCGAGCGCCGGCTCGATCCGCATCCTGGGCCACGACATGGCCACCGACCGCTTCGCGGCGCTAGCGCGGATGAACTTCTCCTCCCCCTACATCGCGCTGCCCTCGCGCTTGAGTGTGGCGGAGAACCTGCGGGTCTACGGGCACCTCTACGGCGTGCGCGGGCTGGAGCGCCGGATCGGCGCCCTGGCGGAGACCCTCGACCTCGGTGCCTTTCTGCACCGTCCGGCAGGGCAGCTGTCGGCGGGGCAGAAGACCCGGGTGACACTGGCCAAGGCGCTCATCAACCGGCCCGACGTGCTGCTGCTCGACGAGCCCACCGCGAGCCTGGACCCCGACACCGGCGATACCGTGCGGAGCGCGCTGGAGGCCTACCGCGCGGAGACGGGCTGCACCGTGCTGCTGGCGTCTCACAACATGGCCGAGGTCGAGCGCCTCTGCGACGACGTGCTCATGCTCAAACAGGGCCGCGTGGTGGACCGGGGTTCCCCGGCGGCTCTGCTCGGCAAATACGGGCGCGAGGATCTGGAGCAGGTCTTCCTCGACATCGCCCGCAACCGCGGCGTGGCTGCGTGAGCGGCACCGATCCCTTCGCGAGCGGGCGCCGCATCTGGGGCTTGATGTATCGCCACCTGGCCCTCTACCGGCGGTCCTGGCCGCGAGTGCTGGAGCTAATCTACTGGCCGGTGCTGCAAATGCTGATCTGGGGTTTCACGACCAGCTTCATCGCCCGGCAGGGGCAGGCCGGGTCCGCGCTGGTCGTCGCCGGCGCGCTGCTCGGCGGCGTGCTGCTCTGGGAAGTGGCGCTGCGCAGCCAAATGGGCGTGGCGATCAGCTTTCTCGAGGAGCTGTGGTCCCGCAACCTCGGGCACCTCTTCGTCAGCCCGATCCGTCCGTGGGAGATGGTCGCCGCGCTGTTGGCGATCTCCGTCCTGCGCATGCTGACCGGGGTTCTGCCCGCAATCCTGCTGGCCTTCGTGCTGTACGCGTTCAACCTGTTCGGCCTGGGTCCCGTCGTGGTGCTGTTCTTCGCCAACCTGATGGTCATGGGGTGGTGGGTGGCGCTCGGCGTGGTGAGCCTCATCCTGCGCCACGGAGCTGGCGCCGAGGCGATGGCCTGGTCCGTGCTATTCGGGCTCACGCCATTTTCCGCGGTGTTCTACCCCGTCTCGGTGCTGCCCGCGGCGATGCGGCCGGTCGCCTTCGTCCTGCCCTCCAGCCATGTGTTCGAGGGCATGCGGGCCGCGCTCGCAGGCAGGGTACTGTGGGGGGAATTGGGCTGGGCCGCGGGCTTTAACTTGTTCTGGCTGCTCGTGCTGGCCCTGGTGTTCGCCGCCCAGTTCCGCCAAGCACGCATGCGCGGCGCACTTCTCAACATCGGGGAATGATGGACACGAGATTTTGGATGATCCGGCACGCGATCGTGGCGGAGAACGAGCGGGCCCGGCTTTACGGCGTCAAGGACGTGCCGCTCTGCCCGCAGAGCCTCGTCGCGCAGGTGCCGATGTACCGTGCCCTGGCCGCCCTGCTGCCGCGGCCCGCGGTTTGGGGCTGCACCCCGCTGCAGCGGACTCGCAAAACGGCAGAGGCGATCTTCGCGGCCGGCTATCCGGCGCAGGATCTGATGGTCGTCGACGACCTGATCGAGCAAAACCTGGGCGAGCTTCAGGGTCTCGACCGTCATCTGGTGCCGGGCCGCCTCGCCGCGCCACCCCATCCGTTCTGGCCCCTCGCGCCGGACGAAGTCCCCCCGGGCGGCGAGAGCATGGCCGCGCTGCTGGTCCGCGTCGGCGCCGCGATGGACAGGTTGGCCGCGGCTTACGCTGACCAGGACGTCGTCCTGGTCAGCCATGGCGGCACCATCCGCGGTGCGGTCGGGCACGCGATGGGAGTCGACGCGCGCGCCGTCCTGCATCTGTCGATCCAGAACATCTCGCTGACCCGGATCGACCGTCTTCCGGAGGGCTGGCGCGTCGATTGCGTCAACGACCTCGTGACCGGCTGAGCCGCTTTCGAGTCGCATGTAAGGATTTGTTGGTAACCCGATCGAATCCCTGTAGTATCCCTCCGTTTTCTCGGAGTGGTCGGATGCGTCGTTTCCTGATGGCGAGCGTGCTGGCGGCAATGCCGGCGGTGGCGTGGGCACAGGCGGAGCAGCAAGAGACGGTCGACCGCGCGGCGCTCGCCGCGCAAGATCTTCTCAACGACGTTAACGGGAAGGACGCCCAGAGCGTCCTTCGCCGGGCGCGCGCCGTCATGATCTGTCCCCGCGTGTTCAAGGCCGGCTTCCTGTTCGGTGGCCAGGGCGGCACCTGCGTGCTGACCGCCCGCGACGCCGCCGGGTCCTGGTCATCGCCCGCCTTCTACGGCCTGGGCGGCGCCAGCTTCGGCTTCCAGGCGGGCATGCAGGACGCGGAAGTCGCCTTTCTCATCATGACCCAGCGTGGCCTGACCGCCATCATGGACTCGCAACTCAAATTGGGCGCGGATGCCGCGGCGACGTTCGTCGACCTGGGCGGCGGCGTCGAGGGCGCGACCACCATGGCGTTCAACGCCGACGTCGTCGGCTTCAGCCGGGCGAGGGGCCTGTATGCGGGCGTTTCGCTGGGCGGCAGCATGCTGAGCGCCAAGTCGGATTGGAACGCCGCCTATTACGGCCGCCCGGTCGGGGTTCAGCAGATCGTCCTGACCATGGAGGCCACCAACCCGGCCGCCGACCCGCTGCGCTCCATTCTCTCGCGTTACGGCACGCAGGTCGCCCAGAACGCACCCAACCGCCCGACTACGCTCGAGCAAGGGCCCGTCAACGCGCCGCCGCCGCTCCGCGGCTCGGTGCAGCAGCAGCCACTGCCGCCGGTGCAGCGGCGCTACTGACCGCTCAGAGGTCGATCAGCCCCCGCCGAAGACCCTTCGCCACCGCTTCGGCACGGCTGCCCGCTTCCAGCTTGGTGAACACCGCCTCGAGGTGGAACTTCACCGTATGGGCGCTGATACCCAGGCTGCGCGCGATCGATTTGTTGCTCAAACCCTCGCCGAGGCAGACGAGGATCTCCAGCTCCCGCGGCGTCAGCAGCGCGTCGCTCATCCCATGCGGCAGCGTCACGTGCAGGCCAACCGCCGCCGCCCGGATCGCGGCCCCGAGCTGCGCCGGCGACAGCGTCAGCGGCAGCCCGGCCTGCGCATCCAACCGCAGCACCGGGATCCCGGTCGGCGTCCGCGCCTCCGCGTCGGCCAGCACCAGCTCCGCCTCCGCCAGCTTGTCCGCCAACCGGTGCCCGGCGAGCGCGATGCGGGCGGCAAGGTCGGCTGCACGCACCGGGTCGGTCGCGGCCACGGCGACGAGCAGCCCCGGCCGATCCAGCAGGGCCGTCGAGACTGAGGCGATCATCGGGCGGTGTCGCTGATGTCGAGAGCGGGCATCGTCATCTCCATGATCGACTATATGGTCCGTAGTCCCGCAGCCTGCATCACCCCCGGCGCCTTACTATCGACAATTGGCGCACCTTACTTCGTCTTGCAGGGCGGTCGGAAAACGGTGCAGAACACGAGCAGTTCGGGGGGTGGCAGGATGCGGCGATGGAGTATGGGCGTTTTGGCGCTGATGGCCAGCGCCGCCGCTGCGATGGCAGCCGATGGACCAGCCCGGATCGGCGACGTGAGCACGACCTTCCGGCTCGTCGGCGCCAACGACAAGATCGTGGTCGACCGGTACGACGACCCGAAAGTCGGCGGCGTGAGCTGCTACGTCTCCCGCGCAGAGACGGGCGGGATCAAGGGGTCGATCGGCCTGGCGACCGACCCGAGCCGCTTTAGCATCGCCTGCCGCTCCACCGGCGCCGTCACGGTGCCGCCGAAACTGCCCGACAACGAGGTCGTCTTCGGCGCCTCCGCGAACTGGCTGTTCAAGGAAGTCCGGGTCAGCCGCATGTGGGACCCGGAGAAGCGGGTGCTGGTCTATCTCGTATGGTCGACCAAGGCGCTGTCCCCGGGCGGCAGCCCCTATAACGCCGTCAGCGCGGTCCCGGTCGGCCCGTAACGGGTCAGCCACGCCCCACGGTGCACTCGATCTGCCCGTGCGGCTCGTCGGTCACGGTGAACACAGCGTTGTCGGCAGACAGGCCGAACTGGTCCAGGTTGAGCGGAATGTAGTGTTTGTTGGGGCAGGCCATCGTGATCGTCTGCAGCTCCGGCACCCGCGCGAGCGCCGCCTCGCCCATCCGGAACAGGCTGTCCTGCATGCCGCGGCTATAGGTGCCCGCGAATTCGCAGAGCATCGTCTCGAGAATTAGGGAATTGGTCGCCGGATAGTCGCCGGGCTCGGCGTTCCAGGCCCAGCGCGCGTCCATGGCGGTCGCGAGGATGCGGTCAGTCGTTTCCGGCAGGGTCGTATACTCGTCGCACCAGTACCCGACCCAGCCGGCGGCCGTCGACTTCATGAAGGTGAACCCGGCCACCCCCGACTCCGTCGTGACCCCGTCACGCGTGGCGACCACCCAAGCCGCGCCCTGCCCGTTGCCGTCGAGCCGGAAATGGTGCGGATGCGGCTGCCCGTCCACCGTGGCGCGCGCCCAGCGAGTCTCGCGGCAGCTGATGCTCGCTCGCTCCGCATGGTCGTACCGCGCAAGCAAGCGCGCGGCGAGCTTCTGTGCAAAGATTTCCGCCGGCGCCCTCAGCTCCTCGCGGGCCACGATGTTGACGATGTTCTTGATGGTGTCGGTAGCCACCACGCTCCGGTTGTCGCCCCTGGTGTAGGCCGCGGCGAACTCGCCCTCGAGCATCGCCTGCACCGACAACTCGCGCACCTCGTTAAACGGCCCCTCGCGGTAGACCCGCATGACCCGGACTCGGGCCTTCCCGTACGTATTCCTGATCAGCGCCATGAAACTTCCCGCCTTCGAGGTGGGCAGCTTCGACCCGTTCCGGGCGGCGTCGCAAGCATGGCCTGTCTGGCTGGAGATTGGTGGGCCCGGTGGGACTCGAACCCACGACCACAAGATTAAAAGTCCCGTGCTCTACCAACTGAGCTACAGGCCCACATGAGCGCGTCTCGATACTGCCAAGGGCAGGGAGCGTCAAACGGTTGGATCGGCGCCCGGCGGGGTACCGGCCGGACGCCTGACCGCTATCCGATCATAGCGTGGATGATTTTGTCGGGGTTGGACACGCTGCCGCTGCCGCCGGACCCGCGCTTGATCTTGTCGACGCACTCCATGCCGGAGACGACCTGCCCGAAGATCGTGTACTGGCCGTCGAGATGCGGCGCCGGCGCGAACATGATGTAGAACTGGCTGTTAGCGCTGTTCGGGTCGCTGGTCCGCGCTGCACCCACGGTGCCGCGCAGGAAGTGCGCGTTGTTGGTGAACTCCGCCGGCACGTTGGGCAGCTTGCTGCCGCCGCTGCCCGTCCCGGTCGGGTCGCCACCCTGCGCCATGAAGCCCTCGATCACGCGATGGAAGGGCGTGCCGTCGTAGAAGCCTTCCTTGGTCAGCGTCTTTACCCGCTCGACCATCTTCGGCGCGAGGTCCGGGCGCAGCTTGATGGACACCTTGCAGCCGTCCTTCAGCTCCAAGGTCCACATGTTCCCGGGATCGGCTTGTTGAGCGTCGGCGTCGGACATCAGAACTCCCATTGCGATAACAGCAAAACTCGCGATCAAGCTGCTCTTGATCAGGTTGCGGCGAAACACGGCCACCCTCCTCTACTCCTTCACCCGCTGCAGCGTGCGCTGCAAGGTCAGCGGCGGCACGAAGCTGCTCACATCCCCGCCAAGCCGGGCGATCTCCTTGACGAACCGTGATGAGATGAACTGGTGGCGCTCGCTGGCCATCAGGAACACCGTCTCGACCTCCGGGTCGAGCCGATGGTTCATGCCCACCATCTGAAACTCGTAATCGAAATCCGTGACCGCCCGCAGTCCGCGCACGATCACGCCGGCGTTGAGCGACCGGGCGAACGTCACCAGCAACCCATCGAACTTCTCCACCTCGATGAGCGTCCCGGTCCGCTGGGCGATCTGCTCGGCCTCGGCCCGCACCAGCTCCATCCGCTCGTCGAGCGGAAACAGCGGGTTCTTGCCCGGGTTCGCCGCCACTCCGATCACCAGCCGGTGCAGCATCTTGGCCGCCCGGGCGATGATGTCGACATGGCCGTTGGTCACCGGGTCGAACGTGCCCGGGTAAACCCCGACATGCGCGCGATCAGGCATCGCGGGGCTCGCCCCCAAGCTCGGTGCCAGGCTCGCTCGGTTCGTCCGCCACATCGGCGTCGCTGCTGTCGAGCACGGGGAATACGCTGCTCACCCGCTCCGTCTCGCCGAGCCGGAACAGCGTGACCCCCATCGAACTGCGCCCTGTCACCCGCACCTGGTCGGCCGGCACCCGGATCAGGCGCCCCTCGTCGGTGACGAGCATGACGCCGTCGCCGGGTCGCACGGGGAAGCTCGCAACCACGGACGCGCCGTTGCGCGACGAGAGCGTGACGTTCGCGATCCCCTGCCCGCCGCGTCCGCTGACCCTGTATTCGTAGGCCGACGACCGCTTGCCGAACCCCGCATCGGTCACCGTCAGCAGGATCTCCTCGGCCGCCTCGAGCTCCGCCATCCGCTCGGCCGAGAGAGCCACGTCCGGAACGCTCGCCTCCTCGCCGGCCGGCGTCACGTTTACTGCCTCGTCTTCGACCCCGATCTTCCGGCGCGACGCCTTCAGATAGGCCACCCGGTCCGCCACGTCCGCCTCCACGTGGCGCAGCACCGAGAGGCTGATCACCCGGTCGTCGTTCTGCAGCCTGATGCCGCGCACGCCCGAGCTGTCGCGCCCGCTGAACACCCGTAGCGTCTCGTCGGAGATCTGGAACCGGATACAACGGCCCTTCTCGGTGGCCAGGAACACGTCGTCCCCGTCGCGGCAGGTCGCTACCCCGATCAGCCGGTCGCCCTCGTCGAGCTTCATCGCGATCAGGCCGGAGGCGCGGATGCGGCCGAAATCCGACAGCTTGTTGCGGCGAACCCCGCCGCTCGCGGTCGCGAACACCAGATGGAGGTTCTCCCACAGGCTCTCATCCTGCGGCAGCGGCAGCACGGCCGTGACCGCATCGCCTCCCAGTTCCGGCAATAAGTTAACCAGCGCGCGCCCCTTGGCCGTCGGGCTCGCCTCCGGCAACCGCCAGACCTTCTCGCGGAAGGCCTTGCCACCGCTGGAGAAGAACAGGACCCATTGATGCGTGTGCGCATTAAAGCTGCGGGTGACGATGTCGTCGCCGCGCGTGCCGGCGCCCGTGCGCCCGCGGCCGCCGCGGTTCTGCTGGCGGAAGATGTCGAGCGCGGTGCGCTTGATGAAGCCGTCGCGCGTGATGGTCACCACCATCTGCCCGGGCTCGATCAGCGACTCGTCGTCCTGGTCGGCCAGGCCGTCGACGATCGAGGTGCGCCGCGGCGAGCCGATCTCGGCCCGCACCGCCAGCAATTCGTCGCGGATGACCTCGAGCCGGCGCGGGCGGCTGCCAAGAATTTCCAGCAGACCGGTGATCTCGCCGGCCACCTCGGTCAAGTCCGCCTGGATCTTCTCGCGCTCGAGCCCGGTCAGCCGGGCCAGACGCAGGTCGAGGATGCCGCGCGCCTGCGCGTCCGTCAGCCGCACCGTCTCGTCGACGATCTGGTTACCGCTGTCGTCCACCAGCGCCAGCAGCGGCGCGATGTCGGCCGCCGGCCAATCCCGCGCCATCAGGGCCGCCCGCGCGGTCGCCGCATCCGGGCTGGTGCGGATCACGTGGATGACGTCGTCGATGTTGGCCACCGCGATCGCCAGACCGATCAGAAGATGCGCCCGGTCGCGCGCCTTGTTCAGCTCGAAACGGCTGCGCCGCAGCACCACGTCCTCGCGGAAAGCGAGGAACACCTCCAGCGCGTCCTTCAGCCCCATCAGCCGCGGCCGGCCGCCGTCGAGCGCGAGGAAGTTGACGCCGAAACTCGTCTGCAATTGCGTGAAGCGGTACAAGTGGTTGAGCACCACCTCCGGCGTCGCCTCGCGCTTCAGCTCGATGACGATCCGCATGCCGTCCCGGTCGCTCTCGTCGCGCATGTCGGAGATACCCTCGACCTGCTTGGCGCGGACCAGCTCGGCGATCTTCTCCAGCAACGTGCTCTTGTTGACCTGATACGGGATCTCGCTGACGACGATCGCGACCCGGCCCCCTCTGATCTCCTCGAACGCCGCCTTGGCGCGAACCACCAGGCTTCCGCGCCCCGTCTCGAACGCGTTGCGGATGCCGGCCCGGCCCAGGATCAAACCGCCGGTTGGAAAATCGGGGCCCGGGGCGATCGCCATCAGCTCGTCGAGCCCGACCGCCGGGTCGGCGATCAGCGCGAGCGTGCAGTCGATGATCTCGGTCGGGTTGTGGGGCGGGATGTTGGTCGCCATGCCGACGGCGATGCCGTTGGAGCCGTTGACCAGCAGGTTGGGATACGCCGCCGGCAGGACCTTCGGCTCGTGCTCGCTCTCGTCGTAGTTCGGCTGGAAGTCGACCGTGTCTTTGCCGATATCGTCCAGCAGCCGCTCGGCCGCCTTCGCCAGGCGTGCCTCCGTGTAGCGCATCGCCGCCGGCGGATCGCCGTCGACCGAGCCGAAATTGCCCTGCCCGTCGATCAGCGGCACGCGCATGCTGAACGGCTGCGCCATGCGGACCATCGCGTCGTAGATCGAGCTGTCGCCGTGCGGATGATACTTGCCCATCACGTCGCCGACGACGCGGGCCGACTTACGATACGGCTTGTCGGCCGTGTAGCCGCTCTCGTGCATCCCGAACAGGATACGGCGATGCACCGGCTTCAGCCCGTCCCGCGCATCCGGCAGCGCCCGGCTCACGATGACGGACATGGCGTAGTCGAGATACGAGCGCCGCATCTCGTCTTCGAGCATCACCGGCGGGTAGCTGGAACCCGGCAGGTCGGGCGGATCGGGAGGCGTGTCGCTCAAGCGGAATATTCCGTTGCGAAAGAAGGCGGCGGACAGCGATAGTCCGAGCCGCGATGAGGCGGATGGGTATCGCGGATATGTGGCCTGCCGTAAAGGCCGCCAACCCCGAGCGCCCGTCCGCAGTGGAGGCGGCACCATGAGCACCGGCGCTTTCATCTGGTATGACCTTGCCACCCCCGACCCGGCGGCGGCGGCCGCATTCTACGCCGCCGTGATCGGCTGGACCCCGGAGCCCGCCCCGGACGCGGACTACACCCTGTTCAAGACCGGCGCCGCCGCGCGGGCCGGGCTCATGAAGCTGCCCGCCCAGCTCGAGGCAGCCAGCGTCCCGCCGCACTGGTCCGGCTACGTGCAGGTCGATGACGTCGATTCCATGCTGGGCCGGGCCGAGGCGGCGGGCGCGACCTTGCGATATGGCCCGTCCGACATCCCGGACGTCGGCCGCTTCGCCGTCATCGCCGACCCCGGCGGCGCCGTGTTCTACCTCTACGCGCCGCGCGAGCCCGCCCAGGAACCCGCCCCGATGACACCCGGCACCGTCGCCTGGCGCGAGCTGCACGCGCGGGAGCCCGAGTCGGCCTTCGGCTTTTACGCCTCGCTCTTCGGCTGGGAGCAGACGCAAGCGATCCCGATGGGCGCGATGGGCACCTACCAGCTCTTCGCCTATGGTGGCCTCGATCGCGGCGGGATGATGCAAACCCAGCCCGGCATGCCATCCCACTGGCTCTTCTACGTCGCCGTCGACGACGTCCACGCGGCGGTCGCGCGCGTGACGGGCGGCGGCGGCACCATCGTGTTCGGCCCGTCCGAAGTCCCGGGCGGGGCCTGGACCCTGAACTGCCGCGATCCGCAAGGCGCCTATTTCGCGCTCGTCAGCCCGCCGAAATAGGGGTCCCTCCGACTCCTTTCACCAGGCTAAGCCTGCCTGCATGATACCGCAGACGATCCGGAGCGAGGCCGCCGCCCCCGTGTGGCCCGCCATCCTTCAGGTGGTGTGCGGCGTCATCCTGTTCTCGATGTCCGACACGATGGCCAAATACCTGCGTGAGGCCGATCTGCCCGCCGTCGAGATCGCCTGGCTGCGCTACACGGTGTTCGTGCTGATGGGAGTCGTGCTCGCGGGCCGGCGGCGCTTCGCCGGGCTCAGTCCCCGGCGCCCCTCGCTGCAAGTCCTGCGCGGCCTCACCCTGCTCGGCTCCTCGGTGTTCTTCATCGGTGGCCTGGGCGCCCTGCCGCTCGCCGAAGCCGCCGCCATCTCCTTCGTCTCCCCCGCGTTCATCACCGCCCTGTCGGTGCCGCTGCTGCGCGAGCAGGTCGGGATCCATCGCTGGGCCGCGACGCTGGTCGGGCTGCTCGGCGTGCTGGTCGTCATCCGCCCCAACGGCAGCGCCCTCCAGTGGGCGGCACTCTACCCCCTGAGTTCGGCGGCCTGCTGGGCGGTCGCCATGATCGTCACGCGGCTGATCGGCGCGTCGGACCGCAGCGAGACGACGCTGGTCTGGAGCGCCACCGTCGGCCTCGCCGTCCTCACGCTCCTGGTGCCATTCGCGTTCCGCACGCCGACACCGGTGGAACTCGGGCTCGGGCTCTGTCTCGGCGCCTTCGCCTCCAGCGGCCAATATCTGCTGATCCTCGCCTACCGCCGCGCGACCGCCTCCGTGCTCGCGCCGTTTTCCTACATCCAGCTGCTCTCGTCGGCCGCGCTCGGCTATGTCGTGTTCGGCGCGCTGCCCGACGCCATGGCTTTTCTCGGCGCCGCGATCATCATCGCCAGCGGCCTCTACATCGTGCACCGGGAGCGCACCCGGGCGCGGCAGGCCCGCGCCTGAAACGGAAGGCTCACCCGCTCATGACCTGGTCCCCTCAGCTCTACACCCGCTTCGAAGACGACCGCACCCGCCCGGTGCGGGACCTCGTGGCCGCCATCCCCGCCGGCTCGCCGCAAACCGCCATCGACCTCGGTTGCGGCCCCGGAAACTCCACCGAAGTGCTCGCCGCGCGCTTCCCCGGCTGCGCCGTCTCCGGCCTCGACAGTTCGCCCGACATGATCGAGGCGGCCCGCCGCCGGCTGCCGAACCTCCACTTTGACGTGGTCGACCTCCAGGAGTGGCAGGGGAGGGCCGACGTCATCCTCTCCAACGCCGTCCTGCAGTGGCTGCCCGACCACCCCCGCCTGCTGCCCCGCCTGGTCGAGCGGCTTAACCCGGGCGGCACGCTCGCCTTTCAGATCCCCGACAACCTCGAGGAACCCGCCTACCGCATCATGCGCGACGTCGCCGGCCCCGACCTGCTCGCGCGAAGCGGCGGCCAGCGGGGCAGCATGGAGACGCCCCAAGCCTATTACCGCATCCTCAATGCGGTCTGCAGCCGGGTCGACCTCTGGCGCACCACCTACTACCACGTGCTCGCCGGCTCCGACGCGATCGTCGACTGGTTCAAAGGCAGCGGCCTCCGCCCCTACCTCCAACAGCTCGACGAGCCGGGCCAGGCCGCCTTCCTCGGGCGATACCGGGCCGGCATCGCCGACGCCTATCCGACCCTACCGGACGGGACCGCGCTGCTGCCGTTCCCCCGCCTGTTCCTGGTCGCCACGCTGTGAGGGGCGGCTCGAACTGATAACGCCTTGCAATCGCATAACAATCTCCATCACAAATGAGTTGACCGCCGGCGCAGGTCCCCTACATGCGATGGCATGCGCCCTTTCAACAGCCTCTCCGAACGTGAGATCCTCGCCCTCGCCATCAGCAGCGAGGAAGAAGATGGCCGCATCTACGCCGATTTCGCCGAGAGCCTGCGGGAAGACTACCCCGACAGCGCCCGCGTCTTCGACGACATGGCCGAAGAGGAGAGCGAGCACCGCCGCATGCTGATCGACAGCTACGTCGAGCGCTTCGGCAACCACATCCCCCTCGTCCGCCGCCAAGACGTGCGCGGCGCCGTCGAGCGCAAATCCGTCTGGCAAGTCCGCCAGCAGGGCATCGCCGCCATGCGCCGCCACGCGCGCCAGATGGAGGTCGACGCCAGCCGCTTCTACGCCGAAGCCGCCAGCCGCAGCACGGATGCCAACGTCCGCAAGCTCCTCGGCGACCTCGCCACTGCCGAGTTGGAGCACCAACGCGCCGCCGACAGCATCGCCGCCAAGCGCCTCCCCGGCGAGACCGCCTCGCAGGAAGACGAGAGCGCCCGCAAGCGGTTCATCCTCCAGGTCATCCAGCCCGGCCTGGTCGGCTTGATGGACGGCTCCGTCTCCACCCTCGCCCCCGTCTTCGCGGCTGCCTTCGCCACCCACGACAGCCACGACGCCTTCCTCGTCGGTATTGCCGCCTCGGTCGGCGCCGGCATCTCCATGGGCTTTGCCGAGGCCCTGGCCGACGACGGCAAACTCTCCGGCCGCGGCACCCCGCTGCTCCGCGGCTTCGTCTGCGGCCTCATGACCGTTGCCGGCGGCATCGGCCACACCCTGCCTTACCTTATCTCCGACTTCTGGACCGCCACGATCCTGGCCGGAATCGTCGTCGTCATAGAACTGCTGATCATCGCCTTCATTCAATACCGCTACATGCAGACGCCGCCCCTCGCCGCAGCGGCCAAAGTCATGCTCGGCGGCGCTCTCGTCCTGGCCGCCGGCATCCTGATCGGCAAAGGCTAGCCGTCAGCCCGTCCGAAACGGATCGGTGAGCCGCAGATGCTCGTCGAGCGCGAACCGGTCCGTCATGCCCGCGATGTAATCCGCCACCACCCCTGCCGCCCGTCCGTCCGACGCCGGACCCGCCTTAGTCCGCCACCCGTCCGGCAGCAGCGACGGGTCGCCGTGCAGTAGCCCGAACAACTCCTCCGTGACCCGGCGCGCCTTCGCTGTCATCCGGTTCACCCGCCAGTGCCGATACATCCGCGCGCTCAGGAACTCCTTGATCGCCCGGTTCGCGTCATGCATCGCCGGGCTGAACCCGATCACCGGTCCGGCCCCGTGCCGAATCGCGTCGGCGTCCGCCGGGTCGAGCGCCCCGATCCGCCGCCGGCTCTCCTCGATCAGGTCCCGCGCTAATTCGTTGATGACCCGTCGGATCGTCTCGTGCCGCAATCGGTCCGGCACCAGGTCGAGGCTCGCCCGTGCCGCTTCCCGCAGCGCTGGTCCCACCACCGGCAGATGCTCGATGTCCGCCGTCGCGAACAGCCCGGCCCGCAACCCGTCGTCCAGATCGTGGCTGTGATACGCCACGTCGTCCGCGATGGCCGCCACCTGCGCCTCGGCCGAGGGCCACGTGTGCAGCTCGAGCCGGTGCAGCGCGTCGTAGTGCGCGATGTAGCCCGACGGGTTCGCCAGCGGCCCGTTATGCTTGGCAAGCCCCTCCAACGTCTCCCAGGTCAGGTTCAACCCGTCGAACGCGGCATACCGGCTCTCGAGCTTGGTCACGATCTTCAGGCTTTGCCCGTTGTGATCGAACCCGCCGAAGGGCTGCATCAGCGCGTCCAACGCGTCCTCGCCGGCATGGCCGAACGGCGTGTGCCCCAGATCGTGCGCGAGCGCCAAGGCCTCGGTGAGGTCCTCGTCCAGCCGCAACTCCCGCGCCACCGAGCGCGCGATCTGCGCCACTTCGATACTGTGCGTCAGTCGGGTCCGGTAGTAGTCGCCCTCGTGGTTGACGAACACCTGCGTCTTGTATTGCAGCGCCCGGAAACCCGAACTGTGGATCACCCGATCCCGGTCCCGCTGCCACGGGCTGCGCCCCTCCGCTTCCGGCTCGAGATGGAGCCGGCCGCGGGACGTCTCGGCCCGGACGGCGTAGGGAGCGACATCAGGCATCGCACCTTCAATAAGCGCGCTCGAAACGCTATGTAAGAGACATGAGCGAGACCAGTCCCCAAGCCGCGCCTTTCTCGGTGACCGACCGGGCCGCCGCCCGCGTGGCCGAAATCGCCCGTTCCCAGGCAGACGCGGCACTCCGCGTCTCCGTGCTGGCGGGCGGCTGCAGCGGCTTTCAATACAAGTTCGAACTCGACGGCGCCCCACAGGACGACGACCTCGTCATCCAAGCCGGCCCGGCCCGCGTCCTCGTCGACCCCGTCAGCATGGACCTCCTCGCCGGCTCCCAGCTCGACTACGCCGACGAGCTCATGGGCGCCTACTTCAAGATCCAGAACCCCAACGCGACCTCCTCCTGCGGCTGCGGCACGAGCTTCTCGATCGACTGAGTTTTCGCGTGAAGTTCGCGACCTGGAACGTCAACTCGATCCGCCAGCGCGAGCGGCACGTCTCCGCCTGGCTCGGCCGCAACCAACCCGACCTCCTGCTCCTGCAGGAGATCAAGTGCGAAGACGCGAGCTTCCCGGCCGACGCCTTCGCCGAACTCGGCTACCGCGCCGAAATCCTCGGTCAGAAATCCTATAACGGCGTCGCCATCCTCTCTAAGCAGCCGATCGAGATTACCTCCCGCGGCCTGCCCGGCATGGAAGCGGACCCGCAAGCCCGCTACCTCGAAGCCCGGCTCGACGGCTTGACCGTCGGCAACCTCTACCTCCCCAACGGCAACTCCGGCG
The DNA here is from genome assembly GCA_032249615.1 of Acetobacteraceae bacterium. Lineage (GTDB taxonomy): Bacteria > Pseudomonadota > Alphaproteobacteria > Acetobacterales > Acetobacteraceae > JAVVHH01. The sequence continues at coordinate 24,645 of JAVVHH010000008.1, read as the reverse complement.
GCCCCGAGGGCTACGCCTACAAGCTTCGCTGGATGCAGGCCCTGTCCGACCGCGCCCAGGCGCTGCTCGAGGCCGAAGAGCCCTGCGCCTTCGCCGGCGACTACAACGTCTGTCCCACCGACGAGGATTTCGCCCCCGGCACGCTCCCCGCGGGCGACGCCCTGCTCCGCCCCGAAACCCGCGCCGCCTTTCGCAGCATTCTGTGGCAGGGCTTCACCGACGCCCTCCGCGCCGTACAGCCCCGCGGCAAGGCGTACACCTTCTGGGATTACCAGGCCGGCGCTTGGCGCCGCGACCTCGGTTTGCGCATCGACCACGCGCTCCTCTCGCCCAGCGTTGCCGAGCGCCTCGTCTCCGTCGTCCCCGACCGCGACGAACGCGACCAGCCCCAACCCAGCGACCACGTTCCCGTCATTGTCACCCTCGCCTGACCGGCGGTGAGGGTGAGAGACTAGTAAGTAGCTAGATCGCAGGCCTGACTAGGACGAGGCGGACGGCGCTTATCGCGGGATCAACTCCACCCTGCGGTTCTTCGCCCGGCCCTCCTCGGTCGTGTTTGGAGCGACCGGGGCTTGGAGCCCGACTCCGCTTGCCGTCGTCCGGTCTGCAGAGATCCCGTATGTCCGCGTGAGATCGGCCACCACCGCTGCTGCGCGCGCCTTGGAGAGCTGCATGTTGAAATCGAATCCGCCGACATTGTCGGTGTGCCCGATCACGTAGACCTTCTGCCCAGTGTTCTCCCTCAGAAACTTGCCGATCTCATCGAGGGTCGGGCGTGACTCCGGCTTGATGGTCGCCTGGTTGAAGTCGAACAGGATCCCGTACAGCGCGATCCGACCTTCAGCGGCAAGGCCATGATTGATTTCGGCTGCTGACACCACCACCATCCGGTCCGAGAGCTGGCCGGTCTGGAGCGTGTCGAGCCGCACCATCACCTGGCCCTTTTGAGGCCTGAACTTGGGTTCGAAGCCGTTCTCGAATTCCACGACGTAGAGGGCGACGTAGGTCTTGGCGCCCCCCTCCTCCTTCACCGCAGCAGCGAAGCGCGCCTCGTTCGGGCTGTAGCCCCAAATCTGGGTTCCCGGCCCCATGTTCTCGAAGTAGTTCTGGAGCGCCGGTCCTGTCTCAGCCTGTTTGGCCTCAAACAACAGGTGAAATCCCTTCGCCTCCAGGTCTGCCTTATAGTTGCGAAACACCTCTGCAGACGACGGGCCCATCGGAACGGCATAGACGTTCTGGACCAGCCGGCCCTCCAACTCCAACGAGGACGCGAAAGTGGCCCGTTTGTCGTGGAAGTCGTATCGGTTCGCCCTCCCCGTCGGCAGCGTGTACTCGGCAAAATTGCGCCGCTCGCACAACACGATGGAGGATCCCTCGAACCGCTTGAGTCCAACGGGGTCGCTGCACCCACGCGCATCCGCCGCGACCGCCTGGCCCATCGCGGCAACCAACGCGATCACGGCAAATGCGATTCCTAACGCGATCGAACTGCGAGACGCTGACGTCGGCATCCGGGTTTTGCCTCCCTGTTGTTACCATCGGTAAAGGACACAGCGCCCTCCACCATTGTATGTTAGACCCCGTATTGCAACGATCTAATGTCGGAGAGTCGGTGGTTGGGGTCGTGCGATCGCCCGACTAACTGGCGGACCGCACGACTTCCGGGATCACCTTGCGGATGCCGAAGAAGCCCCGCGTCGCGTGCGGCCAGGCAAGCGTGTCCCAGTCGCGCCGGATCCGGATCGCCTCGGCCGGCAGCGCGTCCGCCGAAGGGCCCACCGGGGCCCACGCCGTGACGATCGGCAGGCCGTCGTTCCAACCGGGCGCCGTCGGGGTTAGGCGATCGTTAATGGCCGTAAAGCGGGCTCGCGGCTCAGACGGTGTAGCCGCGCACCCGGTCGAGGCTGCGGGCTTCGGGCGCGCGCGCCTCAGGCGGGCCGAAGCCGCCGCCGCCCGACGTCTCCAGCCGGATCACGTCGCCGCGCCGTAGTCGCAGGTTCCCCACCTTCGAGCCCAACGCTTCCACCTTGCCGTCGCGCACGAGCGACAGCCGCCCCACCGCGCCCGGGCTGCCGCCTGCCAACCCGTAGGGCGCGAATTTGAACCGGTCCAGGTTGGCCGTGAAAACGGCCTCCGCACAATCGACCCGCCATGCGCGCTGCAGCCCCAGCCCGCCACGGAACTGGCCGTCGCCCGCCGTGCCCGGCAGCAACCCATACGACACGATCGTCAGCGGCAGCTCGCTCTCGATCATCTCCACCGGGATGTTGGCATTGTTGTGCATCCCGCTCGAGTAGCCGCTCAGCCCATCCTGCGCCGGGTGCCCGCCGCTGCCGCCGACTTCGATCTCGACCAGCACGCCCCGGCCCCCGTCCGCGCCGATCGTCTGGAACGAGCAGACATAGCTCACCCCGTAATAGGCAGCCGGCACGCGGTCCGGCACCGCGCGGTGCAGCGCGCCGAGCAGGGTCGTGGCCAGCCGGTGCGTCGCGGCGATCCGGTTAGCCACCGGCGCCGGGTGCCGCGCGTGCACGATCGACCCCTCCGTCGCCCTGATGATCACCGGCCGGTAGCAGCCGGCATTGGCCGGGATCGGTTCGTCGGCGCACGCCATCACCGCGTAGGACACGGCCGACCCGGCCGAGGCGAGCGTCGCGTTGATCGGCCCCAGCGCCTGCGCTCCGGAACCGGTCAGGTCCACGTCCATCGTGTCGCCGCGGATCTCGACGGCCGCATGGATGCGGATCGGCGCATCGCTCAGCCCGTCATCGTCGATGAAATCTTCGAACCCGTAGTGTCCGTCCGGCATCCGCCCGATCATCGCGCGCATCGCCGCCTCGGAACTGTCGAGCATCCGCCCGCAGGCCGTCATCAGCGCCGCTCCGCCATACCGGTCCGCCAGCTTGCGCAGGCTGGCCTCGCCCACCGCCAGCGAGGCTAGCTGCGCCTGCAGATCGCCCCAGAGCATGTCCGGCCGCCGCACGTTCTGCCGCATCATCGCCAGCACTTCCGCGTTCATCACCCCCGCGCGCACCAGCTTCATCGGCGGGATCCGTAACCCCTCCTGGAACACCTCCGTCGCCGTCGCGCCGTAGCTCCCGGCAGCGATGCCGCCCATGTCCAGGTGGTGGCAGAGCGTGCCCACGATCCCGATCCGCGTTCCCGCATGGAACACCGCCCGGAACGCCAGGATATCTGGAATGTGCTGGCCGCCGCAGTAGGGATCGTTGGTGATGATCACGTCGCCCTCGGCCCACTCGGCTGCCGGAATGTAGTCCGACACGATCGTCCGCAGCCCGGCGCCCATCGAGTTCAGGTGCTGCGGAATGCGCGCCGATTGCGCCACGATGTCACCGTCCGCCGTGAACACCGCCGTCGAGTAGTCGAGCAGCTCCCGCACGATCGTGGACCGGCTGGTCCGCCAGATCGTCGCGTCCATCTCCGCCGCGGCCGCCGTCAGCGCGTTGCGCATCACCTCGAGCTCTATGGGTCCCAGCGCCGCCGGGCTCCGCTCCTCGGTGGCCTGCACGCGCTCGGCGACGAGGTCGCCGCCCGGTCCCGGGGCGCAGCGCCAGCCCTCCCCGATGAACGCCGTCGTGTAGGCCTCCTCGATCAGCGCCGGGCCGGTGACCGGGCCAGCCAGCGCCTCGCGGCGATGCACCGCCACCTCTCGCCAACGGCCCCCGATGAACACGCGCCGCCGCCGCTCGATCCCTTCGCCGGGCTCCGGCGCGGGTCGGAAAACGGACACCGCGGGCAGGCGCCCTGTCGCGGTGAGCCGCAGCGTGACGATCTCGACCGGATCGGCCGGGTTGGCGTAGGTGAAGCGTTGTTGATGCATCGCGTGGAAATCCGCGATCAGCTGCGCCAGGTTCTCCGCGTCGGGCGTCACGTCGCCCCACGGCACCACCAGCTCGAATGCCTGCCCGCGGTAGCGCATGTCGGCCGCCAGGCGTAGCTCCCGCCGCTCCGCCGGCACCCCGTCACCCTCCAACAGCGCCGATCCCTGTGCCCGCAGCCCGGCTGCCAGACGCGCTAGCTCGGCCACCGCCGCCGGTTCAGCCTCCATGATCCGGCTCGCCGCCATGTCATGCACGATGTCCGACTGCAGGATTCCGCTCGCCGAGAACGTGCTGGCGTCGGGCGGGAACACGACGCGGGCGATCCCGAGTTCCTCGGCCACCTCGATCGCATGCAGCCCGCCGGCGCCCCCGAAGGACAGCAGGCTGAACTCCCGCGGGTCCAACCCCTTCTCGAACAGGCTCAGCCGGATCGCCGACGCCAAGCTGGCATTGGTCAACCGCAGCATGCCCGCCGCTGCCGCCTCCACCTCGAGCCCGAGCTTGCCGCCCACCTCGGCGCCCACCGCCGTCCGCGCGCCGGCACTGTCCAGCGCCATCCGGCCACCCAGGAAGAACGTTTCGTCCAACCGCCCGAGCACCAGGTTGGCGTCGGTCACCGTCGGCAAGGTCCCGCCATGACCGTAGCAGACCGGCCCCGGCCGGGCGCCGGCGCTCTGCGGCCCCACCACCAGCCGCTCGCCCGGCAGCACGGACGCGATCGACCCGCCGCCCGCCCCGATCGTGCGGATCTCGACCATCGGCAGCCGTACGGGCAGCCCGTCGATCTCTCCCTGCGTCATCGCCGTGACCAGGCCCCCGCGCACCACGCATACGTCGAAGCTCGTCCCGCCCATGTCCACGCCGACCAGGTTCGGCAGCCTGAGCCGCGCCGACGCCAACTGCGCCGCCAGCGCCCCGCCGCTCGGCCCCGACAGCAACAGCCGCACCGGCTGCTCGGCTGCCACCGCCGCACTGCACACCCCGCCATTGGACTGCACGAGCAAAAGCCGCGCGCCCACGCCGCGCCCGCCCAGCCGCCGTTGCAGCCGGTCGAGATACGACCGCACGACCGGCACCAGCAGCGCGTTCAGCACCGTCGTCGACGTGCGCTCGAACTCGCGGATCTCCGGGCTCACCTCCGACGAGAGCGAGATGGGCAACCGCGGAAAAGCGGCCGCCAGCCGGTCCCGCACCGCCCGCTCGTGCGCCGCATTGGCGTTGGCGTTCAGCAGGCACACCGCCACCGTCTCCGGCCCGACCTGCCGCACGGCCTCCTCGAGCCCGGCCGGGTCCAGTGCCCGCTCGATGCTGCCATCCGCCCGCATGCGCTCGGCCACCTCGACCCGCCGATCCCGCGGGATCAGGGGCTCCTCGCGCGTCTGCTTCAGCCCATAGATGTCCCGCCGCGCATGCCGCCCGATCTCCAGCACGTCGCGGAACCCGGCCGTGGTCAGCAGCATGCCGCGCGCCAGCTTGCGCTCAAGCACCGCGTTGGTCGCGATCGTCGTTCCGTGCAGCAGCAGCCTGATGTCGGCGAGCGCGAAGCCGAAACGGGCCGCCGCCTCGTCGATCCCCGTCATGAGCCCGACGGAAGGGTCGTCCGGCGTGGTCGGCGTCTTGAGGCTGTGCAGCGCGCCGCTCGCCTCGTCCAGCACCTGCAGGTCGGTGAAGGTGCCGCCGATATCGATCCCGATCCGTATCCTACCTGCCTGCGCCACCCGCGATCCTCCCCGGCCCGTCGTCCTTACCTCCATACGGTGCCGGCCCGGCAAGCTCCAGCAGCCCGGCCGCGCTCGGTTCCTCTGCCGGTCGATCGGGGCTAAAGCGTCCGCATGAACGAGAACATCTATGCCCGCGTGCGCAGTGCGGTGGTCGACGTGGTGCGCGGGGTCGTGCCGGACGCTTCCGAGGCGGTTCTGGCCCGAATCGAGGTCAGCCCCGCCAAGGAGGCCGGCCATGGCGACATGGCGACCAACGCCGCCATGGTGGTCGCCAAGGCTGCCCGCCAATCGCCCAAGACGTTGGCCGAGGCGATCGCCACCGGGGTGAGCGGCGGCGCCGACGTGGCGCACGCGGAAGCCGCCGGACCGGGCTTCGTCAATCTCACCCTCCGCACCGAGGCACTGCTGGCGACGGTGGGGGACGTGCTGCGGGCCGGCGAGGCCTATGGTGCGAGCCGGGTCGGCGAGGGCGTGGCGGTCAACGTCGAATACGTCTCGGCGAACCCGACCGGGCCGATGCATATCGGCCATTGCCGCGGCGCCGTGGTGGGCGATTCGCTCGCCAATCTCCTGGCCAAGGCCGGGTTCGGGGTCACCAAGGAATACTACATCAACGACGCTGGCGCCCAAGTCGCCGCGCTCGCCTGGGCCGCCTACTGGCGCTATCTCCAGGCGCTCGGCACCACGCTCGGCGAGGATGCGTTCGCCGCTGCGACGCCGACCGGCCTGCAATACCGGGGCGACTACCTCGTGCCCGTGGGCGAGGCCCTGGCCGCGGCGCACGGTCCGCGGCTGGCCGGCCCCGACCTCGGCATTGCCGACCCGGCCGTCTGGTTCGAGACGGTCCGCGACACGGCCATCGCGGCCATGATGGAGTCCATCCGCGCCGACCTCCAGGCGCTCGGGGTCGGCTTCGACGTCTTCACCAGCGAGCGCGCCCTGCTCGAACGCGGGGACGCCGACCGCGTCGTCGAGCGGCTCAAAGCCGATGGCCTGGTCTACCAAGGCGTGCTGGAGCCGCCCAAAGGCAAGACCCCCGACGATTGGGAGCCGCGCGAGCAGACCCTGTTCCGCGCCACCCAATTCGGTGACGACGTCGACCGCCCCCTGCAGAAATCCGACGGCTCCAACACCTATTTCGCCAACGACATCGCCAACCACGCCGACAAGATGGACCGCGGCGCCGACCTGATGATCGACGTCTGGGGCGCCGACCATGGCGGCTACGTCTCGCGCATGAAGGCCGCCGTTAAGGCATTGGCCGGCAACACCGGGCGGCGGCTCGAGATCGTGCTCTGCCAGATCGTGCACGTGCTCCGCGGCGGAGTGCCGGTCCGAATGAGCAAGCGCGCGGGCACCTACGTGACGCTCGCCGACCTGCAGGAATGGGTCGGCCGCGACGCTGTGCGCTTCACCATGCTGATGCGCAAATCGGACGCGCAGATGGAATTCGACCTCGACGCGGTGGTCGCTCAGACCCGCGAGAACCCGGTCTTCTACGTGCAGTATGCCCACGCGCGCTGCCGCTCCGTGCTGCGGGCCGCCGCCGAAGTGGGGCACGATGTGGCGCCGCGTGCGCTGGCCGAAGCCGGTTTGGAGAGCCTGGCCGCCGACGCCGAGCTCGCGCTGATCCGCCGCCTGGCGAGCTGGCCGCGCACCGTCGAAGGCGCCGCGCTGGCGCAGGAACCGCACCGAATTGCGTTTTACCTCTATGATTTAGCGGGCGACTTTCATATGTTGTGGAACCGTGGGCGCGACGATTCGACGCTGCGATTCCTGCAAGCGGATCGCCCCGCGGAGACGCGGGCCAGGCTCGCGTTGGTCGAGGCAACGGCGACGACGATACGCTCCGGACTGGCAGTTCTGGGGGTCGCGCCAGTCGAGGAGATGCGCTGATCCATGTCCGACGACATCAGCATTCCACGGGTCGCGGCGGGGGCCGCTTCGGGGCCGGTTCGCTACACTCCCTCCTACCGTCCGCGGCGCGCCGGCATGGACCCGTCGACACGGCGCCTCTGCATGGTGGCGTCCGGTCTGGGCTTGCTGCTGCTCGGAGGCATGGGTGTCTGGACGTTCAGCGGCCACCACGCCGCCGGCGTGCCGGTGATCGAGGCCGATTCGCGTCCGCTGCGGGTCAAGCCGGACGACGCGGGCGGAATGTCGGTGATCGGAGCCAACGATCAGGTGTTGGGCGGCCGTGGCGACGGCGCGGAACTGACCGGCGACCTGGCGCCCCCTGCGGAACGGCCGGACCCTCAAGCCCTGCGCGCGCAACGAGCGGTGCTGAGCCCGGCGCCGGCGAGCGACCCGGTCGTGACCCCAGCCGTGGTGACGCCGGCCGTGGTCGCTCCGAGCGCCAATGCCGTTGCGGCGGCGCCGGCGCAAGCCCGCCCCGGCGCCCCGCCGGCAGCGGGAACCGTTTTCGTCCAGGTCGCGGCGGTCGATAGCGAGGCGGGCACGCAGGCCGAGTGGCAACGTCTGTCGCACAAGGCGCCGGACTTGCTGGGCGATCGCAAGCTCAGCGTGGCCAAGACGGAGCGGGACGGCAAGACCTTCTGGCGGCTACGGACGGGCGGTTTCGCCGACATCGCCGGGGCCACCGAGTTCTGCCGCAAGCTCCGCGCGAAAGGCTTGGGCTGCTCGATCGGGAGCTGATGTTCGCCGCTATCGTCGGGATCGCAAGCCACACGCTTTCGCCCGACGAAGCCGCTTTGTTCCGGGCCCGGCCGCCTGCCGGCGTCATCTTGTTCGGCCGCAACGTGGGCGACCCCGACCAACTTCGGGTGCTTTGCGCCGCGCTGCGTGAGGTCCTGCCGCCCGGGGCGGTGATCGCAGTCGATCAGGAGGGCGGCCGGGTCGCCCGTTTGCGGCCGCCGGGCTGGCGCGCGCACCCTCCGGCCGCCGCCATAGGCGGGCTGCACCAGCGTGACCCGGCCGCGGGAGAACGGGCCGCCTACCTGACCGGAGCCCTGATCGGGCTCGATTGTGCCGCTTCCGGGCTGGACATGGCCTGTGCGCCGGTTCTGGACCTGCGGATCGACTCCGCCAGCGACGTCATCGGCGACCGCTCCTACGGCAGCGATCCGCGCGACGTGGCCGCGCTGGCCAAGTGCATGGCCGCGGGCCTGATGGCGGCCGGAGTGCTGCCCGTCGGCAAGCACGCACCGGGTCACGGCCGGGCACAGGTGGACAGCCACCACGCGCTTCCGGTGATCCCGGCTGGCGTGTCGCTCGACGACGATATCGAGGCGTTTACCCTTTGCTCAGCTTTACCTTGGATGATGACGGCACATCTTCTTTATGAACGGATCGATGCCGAGCGGCCGGGCACCCTGTCTCCGGCGGTAATCGGGGGCGTCATTCGGGAACGGATCGGGTTTGCCGGGGTGCTGGTGTCGGACGACCTCGCGATGAAGGCGTTGGACGGGGAGCCCTGGGCACTCGCGGCCGCAGCGCTGGCGGCGGGGTGCGACATTGCGCTTCATTGCTCGGGCGTGCTGGATGAGAGCAGGTCGGTCCTCTCAGCCGTGCCGTCCATCGGGGCAGCTTGTGCCGCCCGGATGACGGCAGCACGCGCTGCGGTGGCCGGACGACGGACGAGTTTGGAGGCAGAGGCGTTGGCGGTCGAGCGGGGGTTGTTACTGGCGTGAGTGCATTCGGAATGCTGCTGCTGGCCGCGGTGCCCGTGATCGTCGCGATCACGCTGCACGAGGCGGCGCACGGCTATGCGGCTTGGGCGTTGGGCGACGATACCGCCAAGCGGGAAGGGCGGCTGTCGCTCAATCCGATCCGCCACATCGACCCGGTGGGCACGCTGCTCCTGCCGGGAATCCTGATCCTCGGACAGGTGCTGACGCTGGGCCGGGTCGTGTTCATGTTCGGCTGGGCGAAGCCGGTCCCGGTCTCGGCGTGGCGCTTCAAATATCCGCGGCAGGGCATGGCGCTGGTCGCGGCCGCCGGGCCGGCGATGAACTTCCTCCTAGCATGGGTCGCCGCCCTGGCGCTGCACGGAACGTCTCAGCTGTCCGGCCGGCAGGGCGCGATGGCTGACGACGTGCTGACCCTGTTCATGTTGGCGAACCTGGTGTTGGGGCTGTTCAACCTCCTGCCGATCCCGCCGCTCGATGGCGGCCGCATCGTCGTCGGCATCTTGCCGGAGCGGCTGGCGCTCGGTTGGGCACGGCTCGAGCGGGCGGGCATCGTCATCGTGCTGCTCACGGTCTTCCTGGTGCCGCGCGCGCTGGCGAGCTTCGGCATCGCCTGGGACCCGGTCGGGCGTCTTCTGGGCACCGTGCTGCCCTGGGCAACCACGTTGGTCTATCGCGCGGCCGGCTGGGATGCCTGAGGGCGATCCGGTTCTCGAACTGCACCTCGACGGGTTCGATGGGCCGATGGATTTGCTGCTGGACCTCGCGCGGGCGCAGAAGGTCGACCTGGCGCGCATCTCGATCCTGGCGCTGGTCGAGCAATACCTGGCCATCGTGGAACAGGCGCGTGTCCGGCTGGAACTCGCAGCCGATTGGCTGGTGATGGCTGCGTGGCTGGCATGGTTGAAATCCAGGCTCTTGCTGCCGGCCGGCAGCGAGGCCGCCGAGGAAGGTCTCGAAGCCGCGGAGGTTCTGGCGGGTCGCCTCGAAGCGCTGGAAGCGGTGCGCGCCCTGGCGGGCTGGCTGCACGCCAAGCCCCAACTCGGCATCGATTCGTTCGCCCGCGGCGTGCCGGAGGTGCTGGTCTCCATCGACCGTTCCGGCCTTGCGGCCGACCTCGGATCCTTGCTCCGCGCCTACGCGGCCGGTCGGCGCCGCGCGACCGCGCAAGCTCCCTACCAGCCTCGCCGGGGGCCGCTGTTCTCGGTGGCGGATGCGCTCGAACGTTTGGGCCGCCTCTTGGGCCAGGTGCGGCAGTGGACGGCGCTCGACCTGTTCCTGCCGCTGCAGCCGGCCGGAACCGTCGAGCGTCGCGTCGCCGTCGCCAGCACGCTTCTCGCCGGGCTCGAAATGGCCCGCACCGGACAGATCGACATCCGGCAGGATAGCGATTTCGGGCCGATCATGGTGCGGGCGGCGGGATGACCGATCTCGAGGGCGCGGTCCGGCTCGCCGAAGCGCTGATCTATGCCAGCGCGGAGCCCGTCGCCGCTTCCGCCCTGGCGCGCGCGCTGCCCGAGAGCATCGACGTCGAACCGGTGTTGGCCGCGTTGCAGGCGCACTATGCCGGACGCGGGGTCGAGTTGGTCGAGGCCGGCGGCGGATGGCAGTTCCGCACGGCGCCGGACCTGGCGCCGCTGCTCACGCGCACCATCCAGCAGAAGCGCCGCCTCCCGCGCGCCGCGATGGAAACCCTCGCCGTCGTGGCTTACCACCAGCCTGTCACCCGGACCGAGATCGAAGAGATCCGCGGCGCGAGCCTGGGCAGCGGCGTGGTCGATACGTTGCTGGAAGCCGGCCTGATCGCGCCGGCGGGCCGAAAAGAGGTCCCGGGCCGGCCGACCCTTTGGGCGACCACCCCGGCCTTCCTCACCCAGTTCGGCCTGCGCGACCTGCGCGACCTGCCGCGGCGGGAAGATCTGCTGCGCGAGTGACCGCCGGCTAGTAGATCGCCATGCCGCCATGCACCGGCAACAGCGTCCCGGTGGTGTAGCTCGCGTCGTCGGAGGCGAGATAGACGTACGCGGCCGCTAGTTCGGCGGGCTGGCCCGGGCGGCCCATCGGCGACTGGCTTCCGAAGCTCTTGACCTGCTCGGGATCCATTCCGGTTGGGATGAACGGGGTCCAGATCGGCCCCGGCAACACCGCGTTTACCCGGATGCCCTTGTCCACTAGCAGCTGCGCGAGGCCGATTGTCAAGTTCGCGATGGCGGCCTTCGTCGCGGAGTAGGCGAGCAGGCTCTTGATCGGGTGTTTCGAGTTGACCGAGGACGTGTTGATGATCGACGCACCGGGCTTCAGGTGCGGAGCCGCGGCCTTGGTGATGTAGAACTGCGAATGGACGTTGGTTCGGAACGTCCGCTCCCACTCCTCGTCGGAAATGTCGTCGAGGCTGTCGTGCGTTGCCTGGAACGCGCCGTTGTTGACCAGGATGTCGAGTTGCCCGAACCGGTCCATCGTTTTGGTGACGAGAGCCCGGCAGTGCTGCGGGTCGCCGATGTCGCCGGGCACCTTGAGCGCTTGACGGCCGGCTTGTTCGACGTCCTGCGCCGCGGCCTCCGCATCCTCCTCCTCATCGAGATAGGAGATCACGACGTCCGCACCCTCCCGCGCGAAGGCGAGCGCGACGGCGCGGCCAATTCCGGAATCACCGCCGGTGATGAGGGCGACGCGGCCGGTGAGACGTGCGGCCCCTTTGTAGCTGTCCGCACCGTAATCCGGTTCCGGCTTCATGCGGGCCGACGAGCCGGGCGCGTCCTGGCCCTGCTGCTCGAAAGGCGGTTGCGGGTAGCGCGTACGGGGATCGATCGCCATGGGGTTGGGGTCTTTCGGTGGTGACCGCCCCTCAATGCCGTTGTGCGGCGACCGTTCCCGGCCGCCGCCTCAAATTAGCGCGGTGGCGCGGCGGCCGGTTCGGTGACCGTCGCCGGCGGATCGGCCGGAATGGCGCTGCCGATTTCCGGCTCGGCGGGCGCGGAGACCAAGGTTGGTGCCGCCCCGGCGGACCCGGCCAGGTGCGGTCGGTTCATCATCGCGCCGGTCATCGGGATGAAGAACACGCCGACATCCTTGCGGGAGTGCACCTTGCCCTCCGCGTCCTTGGTGTAGACGTAGAGGATCTGGCCGCGCTTGAACGGCTGGCCGATCGGGATCAGCATGCGGCCGCCGGGCTTGAGTTGCTTGAACAGCTCGGGCGGTGCGTATTGCGCGGCGCAGGTGACAATGATGACGTCGAAGCCCTCTTTGACCTCCGGCCATCCAAAATAGCCGTCGCCCACGCGGGTCTCGACGTTGGTGTAGCCGAGTGGGGCAAAGATCTTGCTCACGGCGCGGCCGAGCGGCTCGATGATCTCGATGGAGTACGACTTCTTGACGATGCGCGACAGCAGGCTGCTTTGGAAGCCGCTGCCGGTGCCGATCTCGAGGGTCACATCGCCGGGCTGCGGCTTGCAGACCTGGCTCATGTAGGCTTGGCCGAGATAGTCCGACAGCGCCGAGCCGTAGCCGAGCGCCCAAGGCTTCGGATCGGTCTCGTAGGCGACGCCACCCTGCGAGCGGTGGTCTGGATAGAAATAATGATAGTACTCGCGCGGCACCTCGGAGAAGGCCTTCAGGATGGCCGGATCTGCGCTGCCCAGCCGCTGCGTGAGGTACGTCTCGATGTGCTGCAGCGCGGTGGGACGGCGTGCCTGGATCGCGTCGAACTGGGCCTGCGTGATGTCGATCGGGCGGCCGGATTCGCGCATCGCCCGCTCATAAGCCTCCCGCGTCCAGCCCGAGGCGACGGACACCGGCGCGGCCGCAGCCCGGAAGGACCGGCCGATGAACGGCAGCGCTAGGGAGGCGGCGAGGACGGCTCGGCGCGCGGGTGGGGAGCTGGTGACGGCCATCGGAGCGACTTTCGGACGGAGGGAAACGAGAGGAAGGCAAAGACGTAGAGCAGGACCGCCGCCATCAGCACGCGGTCGAAACCGTCATGCACGGCAAGCAGGTTGGCCAAGGGGGTGGCCACGACCGAGAAGGCGCCGTTGAGCGCCCAAGCCCAGGGCAGCATTGCGCCCGACCCGGCCCGCGCAAGCCCCAACGGGAACGGCGACCCGAGCGCCACCGACACCGGCGCGGTCAGCATCAGCAGAATGAGAGCCCGCAGCGCCCAGGGCAGGCCGATCGTGTGCAGCAACAAGGGTTCCAGCCCAAGGAGCGCCAGCAAGCACCAGCCCACGATGATCGCCGAGGCGGTCGTGATCCCGCCCTGGATGCGGCTGGCGAGCAGGCTGCCGAACCCCGAGAATACCAGCATTCCGGTCAGGACCAGGGCAAAAGCGCTGGTGCGGTCGTTGAGATAGAAGCTGGCTTTCTCGATGAGGAAGATCTCTATGCAGAGAAAGCCCAAGCCGAGACAGGCGAAGTAGACGATCGCGCGGAGCACCGGCGCCCTCCCGCCAGCCCCCTGCGCCACGCGCGGTGCAAACAGCGGAACGGCGAGGACGAGCAAGGCGAGCACCGCCGATTGGGCAAGAACGGCAACGTTGACGAGTTGGCCCACTTCCTGCTGCGGCAGGATTTCAAGCCGGCTGAGGATCTGCGGCAGCCGGCCCAGCCGCAGGATCGCGTAGAAGAACGGCCGGTCGAGCGTGATGGGGCGCAGGTCGAAGGCCTGCTGCGAGGGGCTGGCCCGCCCGCGGAGCACCAACTCCGCCTCGTCCGCCACCGCATCTTGCGCGGCCGCGCTGCTCTCGACCTCGCCGCTTTCGAAATCGATCGGCGGCAGGTCGTTGTAGATGTTCGCGCGCGCGGCGGCGACGTCGATGCCCGGGTAGTATGAGACGTCGAACGACCGTTCGTCGCAAAAGCGCCGGACCAGCGCGATCTGCTCGGCCGTCCAGGGCGAGCGGCTGACCAGGATGCGGACGTTCCAGGCGGAGCGGTAGACGACCACCTGCTGCGCCGGGTCGGCGACGCCGGACGCGAGCAGCGCGTCGCGCACCGTCGCGAGCACGCGGACGGCGTAGACCGGGAACTCCCGGATGGAAACCGGGATGGAGATGGAGCCGCCCGGTTTGAGCGCGCGGAGATAGCCCTCGATCGCCTCCTCGCTGAACGACGCCGCGTTGGCCTCGCCCGCTTCGAGGAAGTCGCCCGCGAGATCGATGAGGTCGTATCGGCCGGTGATCGCCAACGGGCTGGAGGCGGAGAGATGCACGCGGGGATCGGTCGCCCTGGCTTTCGCCGGGCCGAGGCCGCTCGTGATGGCCGACAGCAGCACGGGGTCGGGCTCGAGGGCGGTGACGTCCACGGCGCCGAGCGCAAGAGCGTGGGCGATGGCGAAACCGCCGGACGTGCCGGCGAGCAAAACGGTCCCGTGGGGCGCGAGCCGGTAGGGCAGGGCGTCTAGTTCGGCCGGCGCGTATGCCGCCCCGCCAAGACCCGGCTTCGGCAGGGCTGCGATCCGGCTGCCGTCGCGATAAAGGCCGAATGATTGCGGCGGGCCGGGCACGCCGAGCATCCCGGCATTATTCGAGACATCGGTGTCGACCCGCTCGGTGAAGTCGTCGAGCAACGCGTAGAGCCCGCGGGGCGACCGGATCTCGGCCACTTGGCGGGCGTCCGGCGTGTGCAGCGGGGCGTAGATCGCCTTGAAGTCGTTGTAGTCCGCGCGCGCATCGCCCAACAGCAGCGCCTCGCCCGCCATCAGGGCGAGGCAGGCTGCCGCGATCGGCAGCTTCCCGCGCGTGCTGGCGGGGGCGGCGAGCGCGAGCGGCACCAGCAGCGCCGGCACGAGCGAGAACGGATGGAGCAGGAACATCAGCCCGAGGACGAGCGCAGCTCCCGCGCCGGCGCCGGTCAGATCGTAGCCATAGACCGTAGCGACCCGGTCACCGTTCACCACGAAGCTGAGGCTGACATAGAGCCCGGCCAGGAA
Organism: Acetobacteraceae bacterium; assembly: GCA_032249615.1. GTDB lineage: Bacteria > Pseudomonadota > Alphaproteobacteria > Acetobacterales > Acetobacteraceae > JAVVHH01. Next base: position 9,512 of record JAVVHH010000008.1, on the reverse strand, counting down.
GAAGAACGGCAGCAGCGCCACATAATACAGGCCGATGTTGACGAGCTGCGGGCCATACGTGGCCGCGTTTTGCAGCTGCAGCGGGTTGAAGGGGTTGAGCGTCGTGGCCCAGTAACCCAGGGCGGCCGCGACGATCATGACCGCCGGCAGCCAGGCCAGCAACCAGTCGCCCCGCCGGACCATCGCGTCCCGCGCCAAGGCCACCGCCACCCCGCTCAGCGCAAAGCCGGCCATGACGATGGAAATCACCCAGTAGCCATACTCCGACCATTTCGCGACGGCGAAGTAGCGCGTGAGCGCGATCTCTAGCCCGACAGCCGCGCCGGAGACGAGGAACAGCGGCCAGAGCGAACGGCGCATCACGAGGGCCACACGCGGCGGCGCAGGAATTCGAGCAGCAGCGTGTCGAACCGGACGGGATCGTCGACGAACAGGGCGTGCCCGGCGTGCTCGAACAGCACGGTCTCCGCATACGGGTCGTTGGCCGCAAGATTGGCGGCTTGGGCGGCGAATCGCGGACGGACGATGTAGAGCACGGGACGCTGGACCGAGTAGACCGCCTGCCTCCAGAAGCTTCGGTCGACCGCGTAGTTACCCAGCGCGGCGGCAACTTCCGGAGGCGTGCGCAGGGCGTCGGCGGTCAGGCGCTCGAGATAGGCCTCGCCCGGGTTGTGCAGGAACATTCCGCGAACGAAACGTCGCATCTGTTCGTCGCGTGCCAAGCGGGGGCCGCGCAGCGCCGGCACCCGGGAGGCGGTCGGAGGCGGGTTCTCCCCGATCGAGTTGTCGATTAGCACCAGCCCGGCAATGCGCTGGTCACCGTATTCGGCGACGTAAGCCAGGCTGTCGAGCACGCCCAGCGACCAGCCGACCAGCACGACCGGCCTGTTGCCGTTGGCCGCGATCAACTCCGCGATGTCTTCGCCGCGCCGCCGGTAGGTGTATCCCGACGGCGCAATTTCGCTCTCGCCCTGGCCGCGGGGATCGAGGGCGAGGACGTGATAGCTTTGCGACAGCACATCGATCTGGCGCTGGAAGATCCAGGCTGGCATTGTCCAGCCCGGCACCACTACGACGGTGTTCCGTGCTGGGTCACCTTGCTCGATGACGTGCAGACGGACATTGTCGCTAGTCGTGAACGTGGCGTCGCGGGCCGATGCGGCGTTTGAAGACGCAAAGAGCGCAGCCAGAGCGAGTCGGAGCAAAGCAAGCCGCATGCGGAGGTTATGGCCGTGGCGTGAAGTCACCTGTCAACCTTTGGTGTTCTTTTCTGCTGCAGGAGAACCTACTTTTGGAGGCCGTTGTTGAACGAAGGTGACGATCCCGGCCGCAATCGGAAGCTGATCGCGTCGGTTCTGGTGATCGCCGTGCTGCTGGTATCCGGGCTATGGCTGACCGGAGCGCTCCGCCGTGGCAGCGCAATCCAGGATTGCGTCGCCGGTGGCCGCACGAATTGTGCGCCAGTGGCCGAATAAGCCTCCGCTTGCGACATTGTGATCACCGACCAGCCTAGCGCGGGGCTGCACCTGAAGGCATTGCTTGCTGTTATCGTCTTCAAAGCCTAGGGATGCGGTGTGGTCGGCTGTTCGGCCGGAGACAAGTTCCGTTCCGTCCCCGTTGGGGCTCATCCTTCCGCTTAATCAAGAAAGCGTCGCGCACTGTCGCACGGCGCCGATCCGGAGACTGCACTATGCCGACAGGCACCGTTAAATGGTTCAATGCCCAGAAGGGCTACGGCTTCATCCAGCCTCAGGATGGCTCCAAGGACGTGTTCGTCCACATCTCCGCCGTCGAGCGCGCTGGACTCGGTTCGCTCAACGAGGGCCAAACCCTGACCTACGAACTCCAGCCCGGCCAGCAGGGCAAGACCTCCGCCGTCAATCTTCAAGAGTCCTGACGTCGGCCGGGCGGCGCTTCGGCGCCGCCCCTTTCGTGGCTGCTCAGCCTAGCTCGCTCAGCGAGTCCTCCAGTAATCCGTTCGCCCTCAGCTTCGCCAGAATCGCGCGCGCGATCGTGAGCTCCGCTGTGGCCGATGCCGCCCGTGCTAATCGGCGTTCGCCGACCGGCTCGCACCGCAATCGACGCCAGTGGTGACGCGCAGGCCCCAGCGAGTCGTCGAGGTAAGGGTCCGCACGCCGAAGCCGCCGGTGGATGGTGTCCGCCATTCCCGCTTCCGCTCGCCCCACGATGCGCCGGAAACGACTACCGCGATCTCCGGCGCATGCCGGATCCTGGCGCCCGCTGCCCGTAACGCTGCAAAGAACCGCCGGTCCTCCGCGATGGGCGCGGGCGGCATGCCGCCAACCAGGCGGTAGGCCGCCAGGGTCACCGCGATGCTCGCGCCAGAGTGCTCCGTGTGCCGCGGCCACGGATCCCAAGCCTCGGGCACCAGAATCGACGCGATTTTGTCGAGGGCCGCGGCGTAGGCGCACTCCACGGCGTCGTCGGCGTGAGACCGAGCCGGGATCGCCGCTGCCTCCGGTCATCCCTTGATCAGCCCGGCGTATTGTGACCGGTGCGTAACGATCTCCCGTTCCTTGCGGGCAAGCTCCCGGGAGACGTCCAGCCGCCATCCGGAGATTGATGGTCCCGCCAAGACTAAAGGCGCAGCCAGCGTCTGCCTCTGTGTCGAGGGCGGAGGCCGCGCGAGCATCGCCGGCAGCGTTCTCTCGACAGCATCGATGAAAGTCACGGGAGGCGGAACGCGTCGGGGGCGAACTGAGTTGCGCCAAGGCACCGCTCGCCCCTTTTACCGGGGCTGGCCGCCGCTTACATCGCCCCCATGCATCGTCGCGCCGTCCTGCTTGCCGCCCTCGCCCTTCCGGTTTCGGCCTGGGCGCAATCCGCCAGCCTTTCCGCGCAGGACCGGGCCGACATTGCGCGCGTAGAGAGCTATCTCAATTCGATCCGGACCCTGCACGCGCGTTTCCTGCAGATTGCCCCGGACGGCAGCACCAGCGAGGGGCAAGCGTGGCTGCAGCGGCCCGGCCGCATGCGGTTCCAATACGACCCGCCCTCGCCCTTTCTCCTGGTCGGCGGCCATGGCCTGCTAGTGTTCAACGACAGCCAACTCCAGCAGACCAGCAACATCCCGCTCGCTCAGACGCCGCTGGGCATCTTGCTGCAGGACAATTTGCGTCTCAGCGGCGCGCTGACCGTGTCCAACGTTACGCGCCTCCCCGGTCAGCTGCAGGTGACGCTCCATCGCACCGCGTCGCCGCAGGATGGCTCGTTGACCCTGATCTTTGCGGACAACCCGCTGACGCTCCGCTCGTGGATCACGACGGATGCGCAGCGCCACGAGACACGGGTGACGCTCTACGACGTCAAGCTCGGCGGCACGTTCAACCAGAGCTTGTTCGAATTCGTCGATCCCCGCTTCTTCCGAAACAACGGCGGCGGCAACGGCTCCGGCTGATTCATCTTTCTTTCGCAATTGGCGAGTAGCATCTTGCTGTTATGAAGCCCCTCATCGGCATCTCCTGCTGCACCAAAGCTTTCGGCATCTACAACACGCCTAATCACGCCGCGTCAGACACCTATGTCCGTGCCGTCGATCAGGTGGTGGATGGCGTTCCCGTGCTGATCCCCGCCAACGGCAAGGCCGCCGATGTCGAGACGTTGATGGCCAGGCTCGACGGCATCATCCTGACGGGCAGCCGCTCCAACGTGGAACCCGCACTCTACGACGGCCCGCCACATCCGGACGGGACGCCGGAGGATAGGGCCCGGGACGAGACGACCATGCGGCTTATCCGCGCCGCGATCGCGGCCGCCATACCGGTCTTGGCGATCTGTCGCGGCTTGCAGGAACTGAACGTGGCGCTCGGTGGAAGCCTGCATCAGCGGCTCCAAGACCTACCGGGACGGATGGATCACTCGACCCCGCTGCATCCCAACGCGCGCATCCGGACCGGCAAGGCGCACGGGATCCGGGTCGTGCCGGGGAGCTGGCTGCACCGCATCGCGGGCGCCGCCGTCATCCCGGTCAACTCGCTCCACAATCAGGGGATCGACCGGCTGGCGCCGGGTCTCGTGGTCGAGGGCACGGCCCCGGATGGCACGATCGAGGCTGTCCGCCATCCGTCGGCGCAAGCCCTTACAGTCGGCGTCCAGTGGCATCCCGAATACGACTACGCCACCGATTCGGTCTCGCGCAACCTGTTTGCCGCCTTCGGCGCCGCCGTTCGCGGCCGTGCGGGCGAAGTGCTGGCCGCCGACTGACCGGGCGTAGCCGCGATCACACAGTGCGGCGTGAATTACCAGAGCGAAGTAGGAATCGGTTCCAGTCAGTCGGCTAGGCCCTTAAGCTGCGCCCCGACATGAGCACCACGTTCGCCTCTCCGGAAATCCGCGCTGCCGTCCGCCTGCGCCTCGGCCAGCTGGGCGGCGTCGCCCTCGCCGTCGCCGCCCTGTTGCTGCTGCTGGCGCTGGTCAGCTACAGCCCGCGGGACCCCTCGTTCAACACGGCCACCGCCGGGAAAGCCACCAACTGGGTCGGCATCGCCGGCGCCACGACGGCCGACCTGCTGCTGCAAGCGGTCGGCCTGGCCGCCTTGCTCCCGGTGCTTTCCCTGATCGCTTGGGCCTGGCGGCTATTCAACAGCCCTCGGGCGCAGATCACGCTGCGCTGCATCGCCACCCTGCTGGCCCTCCCGGCCGTAGCCGGCTTGCTTTCGATGCTGCCGGGCGCTTCGGTTCATTGGCCCACGGAGGCCGGGCTCGGCGGTGCGATCGGCGCCGCGTTGGCCGACCGCCTGCTCGCGATGGGCAACGGCTTGCTCGGGGCCACTGGCGGCCCGGTGGTTGCCAGTATCCTCGGCGCGATGGCTCTGATCCTCGTCTTCCTCTCGCTCGGCCTGACCGGTTCGGAGTGGCGGACCGCGGGCCGGGGCGCGCGGACCGCGGCTGGCGTTTCCATCGTGAGCGGCCGGGCGGCCGTTCGCGGCAGCAGCCGAATCGCGGCCAGCCTGGTCGCGCGAACCGGGCAGCGCAGTGCCCGTGCCGAGCCGGAACTCGACTGGCAGTTCGAGCCAGAGGCCGACGGGCCGGCCCCAACACCTCCGGATGCTCCGCCGATGGCGACCGTCTCGCCGGTTCGGCCAGCCGCGCGCGTCGACGTGGCGTTGCTCGACCCGGTGCCGACCAAGCCCAAAGTCAACCTGCGCAAGCCCGAGCCGCCGGTCCAGACCAGCCTGCCGCTCGTCGAGAGCGGATGGCAGTTCCCGCCGCTGTCGCTCCTCCGCGCCGCCCCTGCCAAACATGCCAGCGGCCCATCGGAAGACGCGCTGCAAGCCAACGCCCGCCTGCTCGAGAGCGTGCTGAGCGATTACGGCGTCCAGGGCACCATCCGCGAAATCCGCCCCGGCCCGGTCGTCACCCTGTATGAGCTCGAGCCGGCGCCCGGCATCCGCAGCGCCCGCGTGATCGGCCTGGCCGATGACGTAGCCCGGTCGCTGTCGGTCACCGCCGTCCGCATCGCCACCGTGTCGGGCCGCAACGTGATCGGCATCGAGGTGCCCAACGATAAGCGCGAGACGGTCTATCTGTCCGAGCTGCTGGACAGCGGAGATTGGCACGCCAACACCGCCAAGCTCCCCCTCGCGCTGGGCAAGGACATCAGCGGCGCGCCGATCATCGCCGACCTCGCGCGCATGCCTCACCTGTTGATCGCGGGCACCACCGGTTCCGGCAAATCGGTCGGCATCAACGCGATGATCCTATCAATCCTCTACCGGATGAGCCCGGACCAGTGCCGGCTCATCATGATCGATCCGAAGATGTTGGAGCTCTCGGTCTATGAGGGCATCCCGCATCTGCTCGCCCCGGTGGTGACCGAGCCGGCCAAGGCCGTCGCAGCCCTGAAGTGGACCACGCGCGAGATGGAACGCCGTTACCGCGCCATGAGCCAGCTCGGCGTGCGTAACGTCGGCGGCTATAACGACAAGGTCGCCGAAGCGCTCGCCACCGGCAAGGTCCCGACCCGGCAGGTGCAGGTCGGCTTCGACGAGGATACCCACAAGCCGATCTACGAGAGCCAGCCGCTCGCCCTCAACCTCCTGCCCTACATCGTGGTGGTGATCGACGAAATGGCCGATCTCATGATGGTCGCCGGCAAGGAGGTCGAGGCCGCGGTGCAGCGCCTCGCCCAGATGGCCCGCGCGGCCGGCATCCATGTCATCATGGCCACACAGCGCCCGTCGGTCGACGTCATCACCGGCACGATCAAGGCCAACTTCCCGACCCGCATCTCGTTCCAGGTGATCAGCAAGTTCGACAGCCGCACCATCCTGGGCGAGCAGGGCGCCGAGCAGCTCCTCGGCATGGGAGACCTGCTGCACATGGCAGGCGGCGGCCGGATCTCGCGCGTCCACGGCCCCTTCGTCGCCGACAACGAAGTCGAGCAGATCGTCGAGTTCCTCCGCGGCCAGGCCGACCCGGCCTATGACGACGAGGTCACCGACGGTCCGGACGAGAGCGGCAGCGGCAGTGACGGCAGCAACGCCGCGCTCTCGGGCATCGCCGCCGCGGGAGACAGCGACAAGTCGCTGTTCGATCAGGCCGTCGCCTTCGTCTCCCGCGAGGGCAAGGCCAGCACCAGCCTGATCCAGCGCCACCTCCGGATCGGCTACAACCGCGCCGCGACGCTGATCGAGCAGATGGAAAAGGAGGGCATCGTGAGCCCGGCCAACCACGTCGGCCGCCGCGAGGTCCTCTGCCGCGTCACCCGCGACGACGACGATTGAGGGGCCTGCTAGGCGCCTGGCGCAACGCAGGGGAAGGGTGGTCAATCCGAGTACCTTCGCCCATGCTGCCCGGATGGCCTACCCTAGCTGGTTGCCGCTGCTCCTAGGCTTCCTCACCGCTGTCGGTCCGATCTCGACCGATATGTACCTTCCCGCTTTTCCCGCCCTCGAAGCGTCACTCCGCACGCCGGACGGCTCCGCGCAGATCACGCTGGCGACGTGGTTCGTTGGCTTGGCCGTCGGCCAGCTCACGCAGGGGTCGCTCTCCGACCGGTTCGGCCGCCGCTATCCTCTGATCATCGGCACCGCTATCTACACGTTGGCCAGTGCCGGCTGCGCCCTTTCGCCCAACCTGTTCACCCTGTCGCTGATGCGCTTCGTGGCGGGCTTCAGCGGCTCGGCCAGTATGGTCATCCCCCGTGCCGTGGTCCGCGACTTGGCGGACGGGCATGAGGCGGCCCGACTGATGTCCCGCCTGATCCTTGTGATGGGCGCCGCACCCATTCTGGCCCCTACGCTCGGCGGGCTCGTGCTCACCGTCGGATCGTGGCGCACGATTTTCTGGGTTGCCACCTTCTATGGCGCCCTGTGCACGCTCCTGGTCGCGCTCAAGCTGCCCGACACGATCGCTGCTCACCACCGTGTGCGGCTCGGGTTGGTCGGTCTGCTCCACCGCTATGCCGACGTGGTGATGGATCGGCTCTTCCTCTCCTACGCGCTTCTGGGCGGCTTCGGAATGTTTGGCATGTTCGCCTATATCGGCGGCTCCTCTCCCGTGCTGATCGAGCGGTTCCATTTCACGCCCCCGCAATACGGTGTGCTGTTCGGGATCAGTGCCGGCATGTTCATCGCCAGCAGCCAGGCAGGCCCGCACCTCGTGCGACGCTTCGGCGCCGGCCGGATTCTCCGCCTGGCGACCTCCGTCTATCTTGCAGCCGCGCTGATCCTGCTCGCCTGCGCGCTGCTGGACCTCGGCGGCGTGTGGGGGATTGTGCCGCCCATCATGGTCGTCATGGGGTGCATGGGACTCATCATGCCCAACGCTGCCGTGGGCGCTCTGTCGAGCCACGCGTCCCGCGCCGGCACGGCCTCGGCCGTCATGGGCACGCTGCAATTCACCCTCGCCGCGATCTCAGGCGCGCTGGTCGGATACTTCTCGGACGGCACCGCCCGGCCGCTCTCCGTGCTGCTCGTCATCGGCGCGCTTGCGGCGGTTGCCGCCGACCGGCTCCGCCCACAGCCCATCTCGGCCAAGCGTATCCCAACCCCAGCGGACTGAAGCGATCATGGATCTGCAACTCAACGGCAAACGCGCTCTCATTACCGGCGGATCGAAGGGGATCGGTCGCGCCGCCGCCGAAATCCTTGCCGAAGAAGGGTGCGACGTTCTGCTTGTTGCCCGCGACCCGGCCGCCCTCGAGGAGGCGGCGCAAGCGATCCGGAGCCAGCGTCAGGTCAAGGTGGAAACGCTGGGCGCCGACCTCTCGCGGCAATCGGAAGTCGAGCGGGTGGCCGCCGCCGCCGGACCGATCGACATCCTCGTCAACAATGCCGGCGCGATCCCGCCCGGCACGCTGCTCTCCGTCGACAACGAGACGTTGCGCGCCGCCTGGGACCTGAAGGTGTTCGGTTTCATCTCCCTCAGCCGCGCCCTCTACCCCGTGCTGCGGGAGCGCGCCGGCGTGATCGTGAACGTGATCGGCGCCGCCGGGGAGACGTTCGACCCTGGCTACATCGCCGGGGTGGCCGGCAACGCGGCCCTGATGGCGTTCACGCGCGCCCTCGGTCGCGGCGCCGCCAAGGACGGCGTGCGGGCTGTCGCGATCAACCCGGGGCCGGTCGCCACGCAGCGGATGGAGCGCTTGCTGCGCCACCGCGCTGAAACGGAGCTTGGTGGCGGCGAACGCTGGCGCGAACTGTGCCAATCCCTGCCCTACGGCCGACCCGCCGAACCGGCAGAAATCGGCGCGGCTGTGGCGTTCCTCGCCAGCAAACGGTCGGCTTACACCAACGGGACCGTGCTCACGATCAATGGCGGCCCATAAATCGCCGTAGGCCCTTGAACCTCACGCGCCCGCGAGCGTTTGCCTCCAGTCCACCCTGGAGTTTGCACCATGCTTAAATGGGCGCTGTTCTTCTTTGTCATCTCGGTCATTGCCGGCTTGTTCGGCTTTACCGGGATCTCGGCCGCCACCGCCGGCATCGCCAAGATCCTGTTCTTCATCTTCATCGCGCTGTTCGTAATCTTCCTCGTCATCGCTCTCCTTGCCGGAAAAGCGATACTATAGACCTCATTCTGGAACGCTCGCTCGGCGACGGGCTACCAAGCCGAGCGAGCCGCCCTGCACCAGAATACTGAAGATCGCGACTGCATAGGTCGCCGCCAGCAGCCCGGCTTTGTATTGAGTTTCCGGCAGCGCCAACGCCAACGCGATGGAGATTCCGCCCCGGAGACCGCCCCAGGTCAGCACGGCGACCGTGCCGCGCGGGAAATGGACGAAGCGGCTCAGCAACACGACGGCGGCGCCAATCGACAGGAACCGTCCCGCCAGCGCGGTCGGCACGGCCAGGATCGCCACGGGCAGCACTTTGACATCGAAGTTCATGACCAGAACCTCGAGCCCGATCAGCAAAAACAGCACCGAATTCAGCGCATAGTCCACGACCTCCCAAACACCGAAGACATAGCGCTTGGTCTGGTCGCTCATCCCGTACTTGGCGCCCCGGCTCCCCAGAAATAGCCCTGCGACCACGACCGCAATCGGT
>JAVVHH010000007.1:0-49677 GCA_032249615.1 Acetobacteraceae bacterium | reverse complement strand
CGCCAGCATCGCCGCGCGCCTCGGCGCCGCCGCCTTCACCTATGGCCGCGACATTTTCTTCGCCAACGGCCGCTATGACCCGGACAGCGCGGAAGGCACCGAGCTGCTCGCGCACGAGCTGACCCACACCATCCAGCAGCGCGAAGTCGTGCAGCGGGAGCCCGAGCCCGCCGCCGTGCTCGTGACCCAGCGCACCGCGCCCGCCGTCCAGCGCGGCATCGTCAGCCGGGCGCTGGACTGGATCGCCGACAAGGCCAACTACATCCCCGGCTACCGCATGCTGACCGTCGTGATCGGCCGCAACCCGATCAACATGGAGAAGGTCGACCGCAGCGGCGAGAACATCCTGCGCGCGCTGATCGAGTTCATCCCGGGCGGCCACCTCATCGTCGAGGCGCTCGAGAACCACGGCGTCATGCAGAAGGGCGGCAAGTTCATCGAGGACCAGTTCGCCGCCCTCGGCGACCTCGGCAGCGCCATCAAGGATGCCCTGATGGACTTCATCGACTCGCTCGGCTGGAGCGACGTCTTCCATCTCGGCGACCTCTGGGACCGCGCCAAGCGTATCTTCACCACCCCGGTCGACAAGGCGATCGCCTTCGGCAAGAACCTCGTCTCCGGCATCGCCAGCCTCGTCAAAGAAGCGATCATCAAGCCGCTAGGGCGCTGGGCGGCAGCCCACATCCCGAAATGGGACCTGCTGGTCGGCGTGTTCGGCAAGAACCCAATCTCCGACGAGCAGGAGAGCCCGGCCTCCGCGCTCATCGGCGCCTTCATGGAGCTGATCGGCCAGAAGGAGGTCTGGGAAAACATCAAGCGCGGCAACGCGGTCAACAGCGCCTGGAAGTGGTTCCAGACGGCCATGAAGGGCGCGCTCGCGCTCGTCGTCTCGATCCCCGGCCGGGTCATGGCGACGCTGCGGTCGCTGACCATCTTCGACATCGTCACGCTCGTGGGCGCGTTCCGCAAAGTGGTGGGCGCTTTCGCCAGCTTCGTCGGCGATTTCGCCCGCTGGGCCGGCTCCACCGTCCTCCACCTGCTGGAGATCATCTTCTCGGTCGTCGCACCCTCCGTGGTGCCCTACCTCAAGAAGGCCGGCGGCGCGTTCTCCGCGATCATCAGGGCGCCCGGGCGGTTCATCTCCACCCTGGTCGCCGCGGGCAAGCAGGGCTTCACCCAGTTCAAGGCCAAGATCGTCACGTATCTTCGCGACGCGCTCTTCCAATGGCTGCTCGGCTCGGCCGAAGGCGCCGGGGTCTACTTCCCGAAGAGCCTCGCCCCGCTCGAACTCCTCAAGCTGGCCTTGTCCGTCCTGGGCCTCACCTGGACCAACCTGCGCGTCAAGCTCGTCGCCGCCACGAACGAGACCACCGTCAAGGCGCTCGAAACCGGCTTCTCCCTGGTCAAGACCCTCGTGACCGAGGGCCCGGCGGCCGCCTGGCAAGAACTGCTGAAAACGCTCTCGAATCTCAAGTCGATGGTGGTCGACGCCGCGATCGACTTCGTCAAGGGCGAGGTCGTCCGCATCGCCATCGAGAAGCTCCTGTCGTTCCTGACGCCGGCGAGCGCCTTCATCCAGGCGGTGGTCTCGATTTACCGCACGATCACCTTCATCGTGAGCAAGCTCGCCCAGATCGGGCGCCTCGTCGCCGCCTTCATCGACGGCATCGCGGCCCTGGCCAACGGCGTCGTGTCCGCCGCGGCCAGCAAGGTGGAATCGGTGCTCGCCACCGGCCTCTCCCTCGCCATCAACTTCCTCGCCAACTTCGCCGGCCTCGGCAACATCCCCAAGAAAGTGATGGACCTCATCAAAAAGATCCGCGCGCCCGTGGACAAGGCGCTGGATGCAGTGGTCGGCTGGATCGTTGCGCAGGCGAGAACGGCCGGGCGCTTTGTCGCGCAAGCCGGCGTGCCACACGATCCGCAGGAAAGACTACGGCTTGCTTCGCAGGCCTCGCTGGCGGTCGCGAGCCGGTTGCCCCGTAGCGGAATCACCGCGCCGACGCTCGCCCGAGCGCACGACGCGATAAAGCTGCGGTACGCACTTTCCGAACTGACGCCCTATCAACAGGGCGGCGCCTGGTATGTTCGCGCGATCATCAACCCGCCGCTCGTCTGGCGCCTTCCGCTCCCTGGCGAGACTGCGGGCACGGGTGGTGTTTCGCGAGTCGGCACGGTGACCGGTCCTGGCGGCGAGGTGACCGCTGGTGTCGTTGGCGAACTGCGGCCAGGCCTGAACCGCCGGGCTTCAACCACGCCCAATTTCAATACCACGATGCCCGGCATCGGCACGTTACCCGCTGCGGTAGCGCATTACGTTCAAGGTTATCGGTGGGCCCATCTTTACGGGCCCGGCTTCGGTGACGAAGCAAGTACTGGACTGATGCTCGCCTCTCTGCAGGTCAACAACGAGCTGCAAAGCAGGGGCCGAGTGTATGGGATAGAGGGTTTCGCCCGCCAGATCCGCGAGCGCGTCGCCCCTCTCGGAGGAAGGGTCGGGGTCGCGGTTGTCGGCACGTCGTATCGCGATCCGCCGCCCGGAGTGCCGCAACCCATCACCCAGCCAGTGCTTCGTGAGGTTACCTATACATTCATGATCATAAACTCGGCAGGCAACGAAGTTCGCTTCCACTTCGGCCAGCCCCGCGCCTCGATCACCTGCGCTCCGCCGCTACCGAACGGCACGGGCGGCCAGGGCAGGCCATATGTCCGGAAGCTGGAGGAGCTGCTCGATTACCTCGGCTCTCGTTCAGTGAGGACCGGCCTGTGACCCCCCGCGTCACCGCCATCATGCCGACCGCCGACCGCCGGCCCTTCGTCCCCGCCGCGATCGCCCAGTTCCTCGCGCAAGACCAGAACGACGCCGAACTGCTCATCCTCGACGACGGCATCGACCCGGTCGCCGACCTCGTCCCCGCCCACCCCCGCATCCGCTACCTCCGCGACCACGAGCGCCGCGCCATCGGCACCAAGCGCAACCGAATGGGCGAGCTCGCGCAAGGCGAGATCATCGTCCATTGGGACGATGACGACTGGCATGCGCCCGACCGGCTCCGTCTCCAGGTCGCCGCGCTCGACGCCACCGGCGCCGACCTCTGCGGGCTCGCCGACATCCCCTTCCTCGCCGAAGACGGGTCCGGCGCCTGGACCTACCACTGGCGCGGACGCTTCCGCTGGATCTACGGCGCGAGCCTCGCCTACCGCCGGGCCTACTGGCGGCGCCGCCCGTTCCAGCCGCTGCGCCACGGTGAAGACACCCGCTTCGTGTTCGATGCCCGCGACGCGCACGTGCACGTCATGCCCGAACAGGGCTGGCTCATCGCCCGGATCCACGCCGGCAACACCTCCCCGAAACAGATATCCGGCAGCTACTGGCACCCGCGCGACCCGGCGCCGCTGCAGGCCCTCGCCGCCAGCTGGACCGGCGCCCAACCCCACGGCGACGTCGCGCCGCTCGCCAATGTCTACGCCGTGCTGGTCCACGAGAGGCCGGAATGCGTGGTCGACCTCGTGCGCAACCTGCGCTGGCACGACGATCGCTCGCCCATCCTGCTCTACGATGGCAGCGCCGGCGGCACCCTGCTCGACCCCCGCTTACCCTGGGCGCGATGGGGCGTCGAGATCGTCACGAACCCACGCCCCATGCGCTGGGGCGCGCTGCACGGCTTCGCGCTCGCCTGTATCGCCCACCTGGCCGGACGCGATTACGACGCGCTCACCACCGTCGATTCCGACCAGCTGCTGCTGCGCAAGGGATATCCCGAGTTCCTCGGCCGCCATCTGGGCCGGCGAGCGTTCGGCGTGCTCTCGAGCGACCCGCGCCCGCAGGGCCGAGACACGCGGGTCCCGCCCGCGCAGGCCGCCCACGCCGAGCGCGCCCTCTGGCAACCGCTGCTCGACCGCTTCCCGAACCACGCGGAAAGCTTCGTGCGCTGGAGCTTCTGGCCGGCCACCGTGCTCGGCGCCGCGGCGGCGCAGGACATCGCCCGGCTGTTCGCCGATCCGATGGTGGAGGCCATCCTCGCCCGCTCGAGGCTGTGGGCGACCGAGGAGGTGCTGTTCCCAACCTTTGCCGCGCTGCTCGGCCACCCCGTCCTGCAGAACCCCTGCGCCGGGCAATGGACCCAGTATCGCCGCGCCTGGTCGCAGCCCGACCTCGAGCAGGCCCGCGCCAACCCCGCCGCGTTCTGGATGCACCCGCTGCCGCGCGCACTCGGCCACAGGCTACGGCGCGAGATCCGCCGCCACGCCGGGGAGTATCGGACCGCCCCGCCCGCCTCGCTGCGCCCGACCGCCGACGAAGCGATCCTCGACCGGATGCGCGCGCTCCCCGGCTGGCTGGAAGACGACGAAGCCCGCGCGATCCTCGCCGCCGCGCGGCAGGTCTGCGCCGCCACGGGCCCGGGCGCGCACCTCGTCGAGATCGGCAGCTTCTGCGGCAAGGCGACCGTGCTGCTCGGCCATGCCGCCCGCGAGCGGGAGGCCCATGTCACGGCCATCGACCGCTTCGACGGCCTCTGCGGCAGCCGCGACCAGGAGCTCCACCGCGACAAGCCGACCCGGGTGCGGTTCGACGTGGCGATGGCGGACGCCGCGCTGCAGGACGTGGTCAGCGCCCGCACGGGCGAGGCCGCCGACATCGCCCTCGGCGAGCCGGTCGACCTCCTGCTCATCGATGGCTGGCACGACTACCCGGGGGTGCTCGCCGATTTCCACGCCGTCGCGCCGCACCTGACTGCAGCCGCCATCGTCCTGTTCCACGACTACGCGCCCTATTTCCCGGGCGTGATGGCGCTGGTCGACGAGCTCGCCGCCGCCGGGGACTGGGTGATGACGCAGGCCGCCGGCACCCTGCGCGTCCTACGCCGCGCCGACCCGGCGCGCCGCCCCGAACCCGCCGAGCAAAGGCAGGCCGGCGCGTGAACCCGCCGAGCCTACCGCAGCAGCACCTTGGGCGGGCCCTCCGTGTCGAGGCTCGCGAAGACCATCGCCCCGGTCCAGCAGAGGAGGGACAGCGCTCCGGCCGCCTGGGCCGCGCGCGGCACCCGCGCCTGCGCGGCCAGCGCGCTCACGTAGCCCGTCCGATGGAACAGGGCCGCGTTCGCCAGCCCGAGCCCGATCGCCAACAGCTTCGGCGCCCAGTAGGCGTGCGAGCCGACCCGGACGGGGTCGTACAGGAACAGCGCGACGCCGGTCACCACCGCGATCCCGAACGTCACCCATAACCAGGGCAGCACGTGCTCGGCGAAGGCGCGCAGCGGAACCGTGCCGCGCCAGCCCACCAACCTGAGGTCGAGGAGCCCGATGCCGCCGAAGAAGGCGCCCGTGGCGACCACGTGCGCCGAGCGCAGCACGTAGTGGAGCGGCTGGATGGCGAAGTGATACGGCCGCCAGTCCAGCGAGATGAGCAAGCTGGCAGGCACGCGGATCGGGTCGAAGAAGCTGGGATCGGCCATGTGGGGGGTTGTTATTGCAAGTCACTCGCATTATCAAGACGTCAGATTGCCACGGAGCTCCCCATGCCCATCGGTCGGCTCGGCCTTCCCCTCCTCATCGCTCTGGCCTTCGCCGGCTCGCGCGCCGCACTCGCCGCCGAGCCCGTCGTGCTCATGCTGAAAGATCACGGCTTCGTCCCGGCCGAGATTCAGGCCCCCGCCGGCGAGCGGTTCCGCATCGAGGTGACGAACCAGGACGGCACCCCGGCCGAATTCGAGAGCAGCGATTTGCGGGCGGAGAAGATCATCGTGCCGGGCGGCAAGATCACCGTGATCGCGGGGCCGCTCAAGCCCGGTACCTACCGCTTCTTCGACGACTACCACCCCGACACCGCCAAGGGCGTCCTCATCGTCCCCGAGCGCCAGGCGGAGAAGTAGCCCGATGCTCGCCAGCCTCGTCATCGTGTTCCGCGAGGTCTTCGAGGCCGGGCTGGTCGTCGGCATCGTCCTGGCCGCGACCCAGGGCGTCGCCGCCCGGGGCGCCTGGCTGGCCGGCGGCATCGCGGCCGGCACGCTCGGGGCGGCGCTGCTCGCGCTGTTCGCCGGGGCCGTGCAATCCGCTTTCGCCGGCAACGGGCAGGAAGCGTTCAACGCCGCCATCCTGATCGCCGCCGTCCTGATGCTGAGCTGGCACCAGCTCTGGATGGCCCGCCACGGCCGGCAGATGGCCGGAGAGATGAAGGCGCTCGGCCGCGAGGTGGCGCTGGGCCGCCGCTCGCTGTTCGCCATGGCGCTCGTCGTGGCTGTCGCGGTCCTGCGGGAGGGCGCCGAGGTCGTGCTGTTTCTCTACGGAATCGCAGCCTCTGGCCACGAGGGCTGGGGCGCCCTGATGCTGGGCGGCGCGCTCGGCGTCCTGCTCGGCGCGCTCGTCTCCTTCGGGCTCTACCGCAGCCTGGTCGCCATCCCGGTGGCCAAGCTGTTCACCGTCACCGGCTGGCTCATCGCCCTGCTGGCCGCCGGGATGGCCGGGCAGGCGGCGGCCATCCTGGCCGGGGCGGACCTGATCCCGGCCTGGGGCTACCAGCTCTGGGACACATCCGGCCTGCTGCCCGAAGACAGCATCCCGGGCCGCGCCCTCCACGCCCTCGTGGGCTACGCCGACCGCCCCATGGGCGTGCAACTCGCCGCGTGGCTCGCCGTGCTGGCCGCGCTCGTCGTCGGCGCGCGCCAGACGCGGCAAGCAGCGCCACGCCCCCGCCAACCCTCCCTCCTGCAACGAAGGTCACCATGAGCCGACTTGCCGCCGCCGCCCTGGCCGCATCCCTCTGCCTCGCCGCCCACCCGGGTTCGGCCCGCGAGTATTTCGTCGGCGGCCCCGTCCATCAGCACGACATGGAGATCGTCGCCAATTACCTCGTCGGCGTCGACATGGTGCCGATGATGCCCGGCATGGCCATGGGCGCCGACGTGATCCACCTCGAGGCCGACGTCCACGCCACGGCGGACAACGTCTACGGATACCCCGATGGCGCCTGGGTCGGCTATCTCACCATCGCCTACGCCATCGAGAAGCAAGGTGGCAGCTGGAAGGCGAGCGGCATCCTGCATCCCATGCAGGCCAAGGACGGCCCGCATTACGCCGACAACGTCAAGATGAACGGCCCCGGCACCTACCAGGTCACCTACCGGTTCTCGCCCCCCGAGGTGAACGGCTTCATGCGCCATGTCGACAAGGAAACCGGCGTGCCCGCCTGGTGGACCCCGTTCAGCGAGACCTTCAAATTCACCTACCCGCAGCAGTAATCCCGAGCGGCCTGACCCCGCCTGCGGTCAGGCCCCGCCGATCGCGCGCGTGATGGTCCCGGTGCCCGCGCACGTCGTGCAGGGCTCGCCGTCCTGTTTGCCGGTGCCGTGGCAATCCGGGCAGACATCGTCGCCGGTGCCGACGGTGCCCTCGGCCGCCTCGTCGCCGGGCTTCATCGGTGCCGGGGAACCGGCTTGCGTCGAACTCATGCGCCTCGTCCTTTCAGCGTCGATCCAGGGCTGACCCCGTCCTAACGACGACCCGGCGGCGGCGCTTCATCCCGCCGGCCCGCGATTGCGTGAAGCACCCCGATGTGAAGGCTCGGTGAAGCTGAGCAGGTCCGCCAGCAGCGCCGGATCGTTGATGACCCGCGGCACCTTGTTCTGCCCGCCCAGCTTGCCGCGCCGTCGCATCCAGGCGGCGAAGCTGCCGGGCGGCACCAGCCGGATCTCCGGCGGCAGCATGCCGAAATCGCCGGCCCGGTGCTCGGCATAGTCCGCGTTCCCCCGCGCCAGCGCCGCGTCCAGCACGGCGGCAAAGCGCGCCTCCGCGTCGGCCGTCTCCGGATCGGGCGCCATCTCCACCACGAACACATGGCCGCCACGGGCCCGGCCCTCGCCGGGAAACAGCGGCCCCGCCGCATAGTCCATGACACCCCCGCCGAGCGCGCGCGCCGCCTCGGCCGTCGCGGCGTCCAACTCGTCGGCGATCAGGTGCTCGCCGAACGCCGACAGCGTGAACGCCGTGCGCCCCGTGATCAGCAGCCGCGGTGGGTCGCGCTCGGTCAGCACGACCGTGTCGCCGATCACGTACGACCACAGCCCGGCATTGCTCGACAGCAGCAGCGCGTACTCGACCCCCAACGCGGCAGTGCCCAGCCAGCGCCGGTCCGGATTGTCCTGCCCGAGCTCGCCGGGCCGCACGAACTCGAAGAACAGCCCGCGATCGACCACCAGCCGCAAACCCTCGCCCGGCCCGCGATCGGCCATCGCGACGAACCCCTCGCTGGCGGCATACACCTCCCGCGTCTCGGCGTGGCTGCCCTCCAGCCAGGCCGCCATGCTGTCCCGATACGGGGTGAACGACACCCCGCCATGCACCACCAGCTCGAGGTTAGGGTAGTGCGCCACCAGCCGGCGGGGCCGGTCCGGGCGGAGCCGCGCCAGCTCCTCGAAAAACAGCAGCATCCAGCTCGGGGTGCCGGACACGCTGCGGATGTCGGCCGCGAGCGAGGCCGGCGCGAGGGCGGCGATCTTGCGCTCCCAGTCGCCGATCAGCGCCAGGTCGCGCGGCGGGAACGCCCGTCGCTGCGCCCACCACGGCATGGCGTCCGCCGCGATCCCGCTGAGGTCGCCCGCCGTCACCCCGGGCGCCAGCCGCTCCAGCCCGACGCTGCCCCCGAGCAACAGGTTGGCGCCGCCGAACACGCGGGAGTGCGGGCGCGCGGCGAGGTGCAACGCCATCGTGTCGAGCCCGGCGCCGGTATTCGCGCGGATCATCGCGCGGCTGACCGGGATACGCTTGGTCGTCCCGCCTGTGGTGCCGCTGCTCTGCGCGAAGCGGGGGATCAGCCCGGGCCAGGTCACGTCCCGCAGCACCGGGAAATCGGCCGCCCAATACTCCCGCCAGAAATCGTCATAGCTCCGCGGCCTCACCGCGCGCTGATAGCCGGACACGCTGGTGATGCCGCCGAACCCATGGTCCCGGCCGAACCGCGTCCCCGCCGCCCGCCGCAGTAGCCGGCCGAGCGTCGCCCGCTGCGCGTCCACCGGGTCCAGGCGCGCCAGCCCCGCCAGACGCCGTTGCGCCGCTAGGCGGAGCAGCGCCGTCGCGTCCATCATGCCGGCACCAGCGTCGTCACGTGTGGCCAGCCGCGCGCCGACTCCGCCCGGAGCGGCACGGGGATGGCCTCGCCCGCCTGCCACAGCGCAACCTGGTCCGTCATGGTCGCCGAGCCGAGCCAGCCATCCTGGCCGCCCAGCAGCACGAACCAGTTCAGGTCGGGCTGCGACAGGTCCGACACGTGCCGCGCGCAGGCGCCGAACGTGACCCGGTGCCGCCCGGTGACGAGCCCGTGCCCGCTCTTGTTCAGCGTCTCGTTGCCGCCCGCGACCGGGCCCCCCACCTCCGGGAACCACCGCCCGACCAGCGGGAGCATCGCCAACGGGTGGCGCAGCCCCATCCGGTGCACCGCCCCCCAGCTGCCATGCCGGCGCAGCACCCGCGCCGCTTGCCGCAGCGCACCTCGCAGCGCCCGCGGCGGCGCCCCGGCGATCCGCTGCGCGACCACCCCGCGCCCGCTGAAGAGCGTCGTCAGCAGCGCCAATTCGGCCCCCGGCACGAGCCGCCGCGCCAGGAAGCTGACCAGCGCCTCGAACACCAGCGCGCCGGCCGAACCGGTCCCATACGCGCCGTCCCACGCCGCCAGCGCCGCCACGGCGTCCCGCTGCCGCGGCCCCGCACGCAGACGGCCGAGCAGGAGATCCCGCAACGCCAGCGCGCCGGGCTGCGCCACGTCGAGCTGCACGCCCCGCATCGTCGCGAGCGAGACCCTCTCGCCCGTATCCAGCAGCGCCCGCAGGCGCTGGGCCCGGCCCGGTGGCGAGAAGAAGAAGCCGACCGGCACCGGTGATCCGGCCGGGCGCTCGTTCGCCGACGCAACCACCTCCTCCTCAGCCTGCGGCAGCGCCGCCCCCTCCACCAGGTCGTCCAGCCCCCACGCGGCATCAGGCGCGCACACCAAGCCCGCCATCGGCGCATCCGGTCGGCGCGGCAGGTGCGCCGCCACCACGCGCCCCGCGTGGCCCGACGGCCCGGCCTCCACCGCCACCATCGTCTGGCCCGGCACCGCGAACCCCCGCAGCGCCGCGCGGAACGCCTCGAGGCTCCCCGCCCGCATCACGTCCAGCATCGCCGTCAGCTCGTCGCTGACCGCGTGACCCACCCAACGCAACGCCAGCGTCCGGCCGGAGCGCAGCAACAGCCCGTCGCTCACCACCGGCCCGAACCGCGTCTCCCGCAGCGTCACCGTGACCGGCGCCTGCCCCCGGACCGCAATGACCTCCTCCCACTCCGTCATCGGCTCGGCCGACACGTCGATCAGCTCGCTGCTCGCCGCATGCAGGCTGGTCCCGCCCCAGGCGAGCGCCGCGTTGCGCCCGAGCGCCACCACCGGCAGCCCCGGGATCATCAGCCCCACCACGTCCAGACCCGGCGCGTGCAGCCCGGCGATCAGCCACAGCGGCGGCAGCATGGTCGGCAGATGCGGGTCCGACGCGATCATCCCCGCGCCTCCGGCACTCCGGCCCGCCGCGACCGCCGCCGAGTTGCTGCCCCGCACCAGGCCGAGCGCCGCCTCCTCCAGCCCGGTCGGCACCGGCAGCGTGTCGCCCTGCTGCAGCAGCGGCCACAGCGCGTCCCACGCCGCCGCCGGCATTTTGGCCTGGGCCCGCAGCAGGTTGGCGAACAGGAGCCACGACACGTCCGTCGCGGCCAGCCGGCTGACCAGCAGCAGCTCCGCCACCGTCCAGGGCGTCGGGGCCACGCCGAGCAGGCGGAACTCGTAGGGTACGGCGGGTGCGCGCGCGATCTGGTGGTTGATCCCGGCGACGAAGCCCTCGGCCCAAACCCGGCTCCGGTCCGGTAGTGCCGCCGACATCGCCGGCACGGCGTGGCCGAACCGCATCAGCCGCAACGCCCGGTCGATCTCGACCCCCGCCGGTCCGATCAGCTCGGCGACCCGGCCGCTGGCCAGCCGCCGCATCACCTCCAGCTGCACCAGCCGCAGATGCGCGTGCACGACGCCCACCCCGAAGGCGAGATCGCCGTCCGATCCGGCCTCGATCGACGGGATCTGGTGCGGATCCCACCGTATCGTCACCTTCCCCTGCAGCCCGGGGGCGTCCACCGGCAGATTGGCCAGCCGCTCGGCAGTGGACTGGGGAGGCGGCCGGCCGATCTCCAGCGCGCGGCGGACCAAGGAGGCCACCAGCGCCACTTTCAGCACCGCCGGCCGGATCATGGAACCGCCGTCCTCAGCTGGTCGCGGTCGCGGGGATCAGGATGTGAACGGTTCCGTTCTGAAACAGCGAGGCGCTCGACCCCCCGACGCTCGCGCCGTCGAACGACACGCCGTTGACGTAGAGATTGCGGTCCGTGTCCGGCGTCCCGCCCCAGGCGTCGTTGAGGAAGCTCACCGCCAGGTCGTGCGGCCCGGCCCCGAACCCGCCGGCAAAGGCGAAATCCTGCGTCTGGCCCGCCCCGTGCGACGCCGTCACGGCTTGCGCCGACCCCAGCGACTGGCCGTCCAGGCTGGCGGCGAACACCGCGTCCCCGTTCCAAGCATCCTCCGAAAGCTGCAGATGAAGGCTGTCGGACGCCGCGGTGGTGACGGCCGCCGGGTTCTGGAACACGAAGCTGTTCGACCCGTTGCTGAACGCGGTGAAGGCCGCGCCGGCGACGGTGTGCGCATCGATCGTGGCGCGGTCGAGGTAGAGGTTGCGGTCGGTGGCCTGGCTGCCGCCATACGCGTCGTTCAGGAACGCGATCGAGACCGTGTGCGGCCCGGCCCCGAAATTCCCCTGCACGTCGAACTCCTGGTCCGCCGCGGACGTGCCCGCCACCCCGAAATTTTGTGCCCCGTGGCCGGCCGTCGCGGTCTGGACCCCGCCGACCTGCGCGCCATCCACCATCACGGTGAAGGCGGCATCGCCCGCATACGCGTCCTCGGAGAGGAACAGCGCCAGCGTGTCCACACCCGTCCCGCCGACCAGCACCGGGCCGGCCGGGGTCGCGGTGGCGACCGGCGGCGGCACGGCGACCGGGGCCGGCGCGCCATACAGCGCCTGGATGCCGGCGACGTCGGTCGCATCCAAACTCTGGTTGCCCGCGCCGGCCATGTAATACATCACGGCTTGCGGATCGGACGCATGGCCCAGACCGAGCGCGTGGCCGATCTCGTGCATCGCGACCTGTTTCAGGGTCGCCGACGTCCCGGCGTACACGTAGTTGCCGCTCCCATCCGCGACCAAGCCGAGCTGCAAGGGATCCTCGAGCCGGACGACCTCGTCAGGCACGAGAAGGCTCTGCCCGCCGCTTACCGTATAGCGGATGTCGGTTTGCCCGATCGTCCCCGTCGACAACGTATTGAAGGCGCCGAAGCCGATCCGGATGTCCGTCGCCGCCCCCGGATTGGCGCTGTCGGGAACCTCCTGGAAAGTCAGGTTGCTGACCGCAGCCCACGCCGAGAAGGCTTGCTCGATCGTGCTCTGGTAGCCGCCGGTGATCGCGGCGCTGAACGGGTCCGACGAGTCGGCAGCGTATGTCGCTGTCGCGAAGCTCCACGTGATCGCGCTGGTTCCCCACTTCGGACCCTCGAGGCTGAACTCGGACATCGTATCGCTAATCCTCGCTTGGCTGGCCGCCCGAACTAGCAGCCCGGGAGAGCCGCGGCCAGACATTCGGGACCAGCGATCCGGCCCCGAATCAGTCGAACAGCCCCTGCCGCTTCCTGCGTTTCTCCCCCGCCTCTCGCTTCTCCGGCAGCGGGGCCTGCAGCCTCTTCTCCTCGGCCTGCCGCTCGGCCACACCGGCCGCCGTCGCCACGATCAACCCCACCGCCGCCCGCACCGCAACCGGCAGGCTCCGGTAGTTCTGCAGCAACTGCTCCTCGTCCGGCGCGAGCAGCCCGAGCTCGCCCTGCGGCTCGATCAGCAGCTCCGCCGGGATCAGGTCACCGGGCTCCAGCCCCAGCAGATACTCCTCGTCGGTCTCGAGCGCGGCGCACAGGCCGCGCAGGAAGCGGCCCCCCGGCAGCGGGATCTCGCCGCGCCGCAAGCGCTCCGTCGTGCCTTTGGGCAGACCCACCGCCGCGTCGGCCTGCTCCGGCAGCAGCCCCAATGCATCGAGGCGCCGCTCGATCCGGTCTGCGATCTCCGAGCCCATCCCGGCGCTCAGGCGTGCAGCGTCGGTCGGCCCGTCGCGTCCGGGTAGAACTGCGGTGCCTCCCGGCGATCGAACATCCCGTAATCCCGGACGACGCGCACCACGCGCAGGCGCTCGCCATCATGACGCTCGGCGCTGGCGAACGCAGCGGCCGCAGCCCGGTCCCGCCACGTCATCTGCAGGATCACGTCGCCCGGTGAAAGGAACGCATCGAAGATGTCCCAGCCAACCAGGCCCGGTGCTGCCGCAACCAGACCGAGCCGCTCGGCGAGCCGCTGGCTCCGGATGCCCGGCACCGAACCCTGGGGTATGCTCGCGTTGACGAAGGTGACCGCCGTGCCCTCGCCGACCTCGGTCTCGTCGAGACGCTGCTCGCGCAGCTGGCGACAGGAGGGAAGCCGGGTATCCCGCACGATCTGGCCCACCCTGAGATGGTAATCCGCCATGATCTCGGAGCGGCCCTTCTCCTGCGCCTCGTGGTGGCGGACCTTCGTGCGCCAGCGCACCACCGCCTTCTCGTCTCGCCAGCTCGACAGCGACAGGATCCACCCCTCTCGCGTCAGGCTGCGATACCGGATGTTGTCCACGAACCCCTCGATCTGTTCCAGCTCCGGCCGCAGCATCTTCGCATGGCCGAGATAGGCATCCCACTCAGCGGCTTTCGGATGAACCTCGAAGATCACGGAAAACATGGCACGCCCTTGTGCAGCCGCTGTTCTTCGATTGCAAAGCAAGCGCCGGAGCGTGGCGCGCGCAATCCGCCCCTATTTGTCGCCCCGCAGGAGGAGAACAGGGCTTGACCACGACACGCATCCAAGACCTCCCCCGGGAGGCGATCGCCGCCGATCTCGATCGGCAGGGCTGGGCAATCCTGCCCAAGCTGCTGACCGCCGGCCAAAGCGACGGCATTGCCGGCCTGTACGGCGACACCCCCGCATTCCGCAGCCATGTCGTCATGGCCCGGCACGGCTTCGGCCGGGGCGAATACCGCTACTTCGCCTATCCACTTCCCAGCCTCGTGCAACAGCTGCGGACCGACCTCTACCCCAACCTCGCCCCCGTCGCGAACGCCTGGCACGCGCGCATGGGCAAGGCCGTCCGCTTCCCCGCCACCCATGCGGCGTTCCTCGAGCGGTGCCACGCCGCCGGACAGACCCGGCCGACGCCGCTGCTGCTGCAATACGGGCCCGGCGACTACAACTGCCTCCACCAGGACCTCTACGGCGAGCACGTCTTCCCCCTGCAAGTCGCCATACTGCTCTCCGCCCCGCACGAAGCGTTCGAGGGCGGCGAGTTCGTCCTCACCGAACAGCGCCCCCGCATGCAGTCCCGCCCCGCCGTCGTGCCGCTCACCAAAGGCGACGCCGTCGTCTTCGCCGTCAACAGCCGCCCCCACCGCGGCGCCAAAGGCGACTACCAGGTCAAGCTCCGCCACGGCGTCAGCGAAATCCGCTCCGGCCGCCGCCACACCCTCGGCCTCATTTTCCACGACGCCACCTGAGGCGAACGGCCGATCATCGACGCCGTCACGCGGGCTGCCCCGCGTTGCTCATCCGGTCGATCTCGGCGGCACCCGGCAGGCTGCCCTGGCTGCCGCGGCGCGTGCAGGCCAGCCCGGCCGCCGCGTTCGCCCGGCCGATCGCAGCCACCAGGCTCGCGCCCCGAACCCATGCCGCCGCCAGGACGCCGACGAAGCAATCGCCCGCCGCCGTCGTGTCGATCGCATGGACCGGCGCGGCGGGGAGGCGGCCGTGCCCGTCGCGCCCGGCCCACTCGGTCCCGGCCGCACCCAGCGTCCGGATCACCGTGATGCCGAGCCCGGCATGCAGCGCCGCCGCGTCGTCGCCTGGCAGGCCCTCGTGCCGGGCCAGCCAGGCCGCCTCGTCCTCGTTGACCACCAGCACGTCCAGCATCCGCAGCGCGTCTGCCGCGAGCGGCCCGGCCGGCGCAAGGTTGTGGACCGTGCGCGCGCCCCGGTCCCGCGCGCGCCGGATCAGCGTCGCCGTTTCCGCCGGATCGGTCTCCATCTGGGTCACCACCACCGTTCCCGGACCCAGCAGCCCGTCCTCCACGTCGGCGGCCAGGCTCGCGAGATTGGCGCCGGGCGCCACCACGATCTGGTTCCGCCCCTCGCGGTCGATGCAGATGCTGGCCGACCCGGTGGCCGCCCGATCCATCCGGACCCGCAACACGTCCACGTCGGCGGCGAGCAGCCCGCGCAGCGCCACCTCGGCCAGCCCGTCCGCCCCGACCGCCCCGGCCAGGACCGTCGCCGCCCCGTCCAGCGCCGCCGCGACCGCCTGGTTCGCGCCCTTCCCCCCGGGCTCGACGGTCAGCGCCGAGGCCAGCAGCGTCTGCCCGGCCATCGGCAACGTCTCGACCGCAAAGATCAGGTCGGCGTTCAGCGAGCCGAACACCACGACCCGCCTCCGGCCCGTATCGTCAATCGGCTGCATCGTTCAACGCCCGCTTGGAGAGTGTTGCCCCCACCATATCCCGACCGCCGCCACTGACCATGCCCTCCCGCCGATTGCGGCGCCAGCATCCCCGCCCTTGAAGCCCGGTCGTCCGCCCGGCAACATCGAACGCCGAGAGTGCCGGGCCTGAACAACGATGCAAACGCGCGACGTCACCGCTCCTCGCCAGCATGAGCGGGGCCCGTTGCGTGCGCTCCTCCTGGCCAACTACATCGCCTGGCTCGGCAACGGCGTCACGATGGTCGCCGTCCCGATCTACGTGCTCGCGCGGACCGGAAGCACCATGGCGGCCGGCGTCGCCGGGGCCGCGAACGGGGTGCCGCTCATCATCGCCGGCGTCGCCGGCGGCGTGCTCGTCGATCGCTGGGGCGCCCGCCGGTCCTGCATTGCCGCCGACCTCCTGGCCGGCCTGTTCACCGTCGCCGTGCCGCTCCTCGACAGATCCGTCCCGCTCGCCGCCATCGTCGCGCTGCTGTTCCTACGCAGCCTGCTCGCCACGCCCGGCAACGTCGCCCGCCTCACGCTCCTGCCCATCCTCGCCGATCGGGCCGGCGTCCGGCGGCAAACCGCCAACACGCTCTACCAGCTCGCGCCCCGCCTCGCCCTGATCGCCGGTCCCGCCGTGGCCGGCATCGCCATCGCCTCGGTCGGGGCCGCCACGACCCTCGTCGTCGACGCGGCGAGCTTCCTGCTCTCCGCCGCGCTGGTCGCCGCCTTCGTGCGCAGGATCGGCCTGCCCGCCGCCGATCGCCCGACCCGGTCCTTCGTGGGCGAAATGGCGGCCGGCTTCGGCTTCATCCGCGCCAACCGCGGCCTGACTATTTTGCTCGCCGTCGTCCTGGCCATGAACTTCATCGACGAGGCCTACATCCCCGTCCTGTTGCCGATCTACAGCCGCGACGTCCTGAGCGATCCCAAGCTCATCGGCTGGCTGCTCGGCGCCAACGGCGTCGGCGCGGTGCTCGGAACGGTCCTCTACCTTGCCTTCGGGAACCGCCTGGCCGCCCTGCGCTGGGCAACTTTCATCGCCTGCCTGGCCGTGCTGGCGATCGCGCGCGCCGGGCTGGCCGGGTTGCCGGACCTGGCGGGCGCCTCCGCCATGCTCTTCGCCCTCGGCCTCGCCAGCGGGCCGCTCAACCCGATCATCAACACCCTCGTGCAGGACGTCACGCCCGCCGCCATGCGGGGACGGGTGTTCGGGCTCATCGGCGCCACCGCCTACGCCGCGGCCCCGCTCGGCATCCTCGGGGCGAGCGCAGTGGTGTCAATATGGGGGCTGCATCGGGGATTGATGGCGTTCGGCACCCTCTACGGGCTGGTGTTCGTCGCCGCCTGGCGTAACCGGGCGCTGAAACGCTTCGCCGACGGCCCGGTCACCTCGGCGCACGCGTCTTGAGAACGGGGCGCGGGAAGGCTAGACCTTCTCCACCTGCGCGTATTCCAGCTCCACCGGCGTCGAGCGCCCGAAGATCGACACGCTGACCTTCACCCGGCCCTTCTCCTCGTCGATCTCCTCGACCACGCCGTTGAAGCTCGTGAACGGCCCATCGGCCACCCGGACCTGCTCGCCCACTTCGAACAGCACCGCCGGACGCGACCGCTCCACACCCTCGGCCGATTGCTTGAGCATCCGCTCCGCCTCGGATTCCGGGATCGGCGACGGCCGGGTCTTGGTGCCCAGGAACCCGGTCACCTTCGGGGTGTCCTTGATCAGGTGCCAGGTATCGTCCGTCAGCTCCATCTTCACCAGCACGTAGCCGGGGAAGAACTTCCGCTCGGTGTTGATCTTCTGGCCGCGGCGCACCTCCACCACGTCTTCCGACGGCACCAGCACCTCGTCGACCAGATCGGCCAACCCCTTCTGGGCCGCCTGTTCCTTTACCTGCTGCGCGATCTTCTTCTCGAACCCGGAATAGACGTGCACGACATACCAACGCTTGGCCATAACTTTTCCTACGACCCCACCCCGAACAAGGCGCGCACCCCGATGCCGATCAACTGGTCGGCCGCGAAGAGCAGAAGCGCGGCAATCCCCGACAGCGCGAACACGAGTCCCGTCGTCACCATCGTCTCCTTGCGGGAGGGCCAGGTGATCTTGCTGACTTCGAGCCGCACTTCGCGGAGGAACTTCGCCGGATTGACCGCCACTGAAAACACCTAACAGGAACCACGAAATGGCAGGGGTGGAGGGTCTCGAACTCTCAACCTCCGGTTTTGGAGACCGGCGCTCTAGCCAATTGAGCTACACCCCTGCAGAACCGAAACCTCTCCGTCCGCAGAAACCCGCAACCCGGAGCCGCCCTCGGCGCAAGGCGCGTAGAAACGGCGCGCGGCCCTTCGTGTCAAGGGGCGTGTCAAGGGGCCGCACCGCGCGCCGCCCACGGCCCGCCGCTTCCGTCCCTGCCACCGAACCATGTATGTAGCCCGCGATGAAGCCCGTTCCATGAAGCCGACGCCGCTCGCGCCGGTGCTGCCCGATGACGCGACCGGCCCCCGCTGGGGCTTGGCGGCCTCCGTCCTGGGGCATGGGCTCATCCTGCTCGCCCTGCTCGGCTTCGCCATCCGCCACCTCCCGCCCGACGGCAACCCGGCCCCCTCCTTCGACCTGGTGTTCGAGGGCCCCAACGGCGCCGCCCCGCACACGGACGCCGCCAAGACCGCCAAGCTGCCCCCCGCCCAGCCCGCCGACCTCGAGCCCCCGCCCGACGCCGAAATCGGCCCGCCCGCGCCCACGCCGCTCTCCCGCCCGGACCCGGACGCCACCACCGCCCCACCCCCCGCCGCCGAGGCCGCTCCGCCGCCGCAACCCCAACCCGCGCCCGCCGCACCCCAGCCCGTGCCCGCGCAGCCGCAACCCGCGACCACCGCTGCGACCGCGCAGCCGCAATCCGCCGCCCCGCCCCCGGTCACCATCGTCCCACCGTCCGAGCTCGCCACTCTCCCGGAACCGCCGCCAGTCCCAGCGCCACCCGTGCCGGCCGAACCCCCCGCCGTGCGCCTCGACCTGCCCCCGCCGGAGGCCGCCCCCGCCACGAGCGCGCCCATCATGCCGCAACCGCCGCCGCCGCTGCCGCCCGAGCCGCGCCCCCGCCCCGTGCGCCCCACCGCCCGCGCGGCCCCGCCGTCGCCGTTCGGCACCCTCTCCAACCCCATGAACCTCAGCCTCGGCCCGGCCTCCCCCCGCCGCGCCGCCCGCGGCTCCGTCGCCTCCCGCTCGCTCGACCTGTCGCCGCCCCCCGAGCACGACGGCCCGGCGCGCTCCGATCCCTACGCCCAGATCCGCGCCGCCAACGCCTCGGCCGACTGGAACCGCGGCCTCCTGCAATATTGGCTCCGCCACCGCTTCTACCCCGAGCAGGCCGCCGCCAACGGCGAGCAGGGCGAAGTCACCATCCAGCTCACGGTCAACCGCTCCGGCCGCGTCGAGAACGTGGAAGTCCTGTCCCGCTCCGGCTCGCAATGGCTCGACATGGCCGCCGTCGCCACCTGGCGCGACGCCCGCCTGCCCCCCTTCACCAACGAGATGCGCGAGGACCGCATCACCTTCCCGGTCCCCATCCAATACACCCTCATCATGCGCTGACTCCGATTGCGGGCCGGCCGCCCCCGACCTACCGTGCCCTCCAGCGGCGCTCCAACAGCCGCAAGGGAGGACATCATGAGACGGATCCTGCTGGCCGGCGTCTTCGCCAGCCTATCGACCCTGGGCCTTTCGACCTTGGGCCTCTCGGCCCCGGCCTCGGCCGCCGACCTGCCCCGCGCCGACCCGGCCAGCATCGGGCTCGACCCGCACCAGCTCGACGCCATCACCACCAAGCTCGACCACGACATCGCCGACCACCTCATCCCCGGCGCCGTGCTCATCGTCATGCGCCACGGCAAGGTCGGCTACGAACACGCCTTCGGCCACCGCGGCCTCCCGCCCGATGCCGAGCAAGCGGGCGCAACCCAGCAGGGCGCATCCGGCGAGCCCATGCAGTCCAACGACATCTTCCGCATCTACTCGATGAGCAAACCCATCACGGTCGCCGCCGCGCTCACGCTGATCGAAGCCGGCAAGCTCCGCCTCGACGACCCCGTCGCCAAATACCTGCCCGAGTTCAAGACCATGCAGGTCGGCGTGCCCGATCCGAGCGCCCCCGACGGCATGAAGCTCGAGCCCGCCAAATCGCCCATCACCGTGCAGGACCTGTTCCGCCACTCCGCCGGGCTCACCTACGGCTTCTTCGGCGACACCCCCGTCAAGAAGGCCTACCTCAAGGCCAACCTCGAAGCCGGCGACCCGGACCTCGCCACCTTCGTCGAGCGCCTCGCCAAGCTCCCGCTCGGCTACCAGCCCGGCACCACCTGGGACTACAGCTACGCCATCGATGTCATCGGCCGCATCGTCGAGGTCGTCTCCGGCCAGTCGCTCTACGATTACGAGAAGCAGCACGTGCTCGGCCCGCTCGACATGCAGGACACCGGCTTCGGCGTGCCGGACGCCGCGCGCCAGGGCCGCATCGCCGAGCCCTTCGCCAACGACCGCAACTTCGGCGTCAACGCCGATTTCAGCGACCCGCGGCACCCGGTGAAGATGCAGTCGGGCGGCGGCGGCATGACTTCCACCGCCGAAGACTACGCCCGCTTCCTCCAGGCCATGGCCAACGGCGGCACTCTCGACGGCCACCGCATCCTGCATCCGCAAACGGTCCGCATGATGACCTCCGACCAGCTCGGCAGCGTCAAGCCCGGCCCCTACTACCTGCCCGGCCCGGGCTACGGCTTCGGTCTCG
This sequence comes from Acetobacteraceae bacterium, assembly GCA_032249615.1. GTDB lineage: Bacteria > Pseudomonadota > Alphaproteobacteria > Acetobacterales > Acetobacteraceae > JAVVHH01. Next base: position 29,243 of record JAVVHH010000007.1, on the reverse strand, counting down.
GCGTCGCCGTCCGCACCGACGCCGGCGTCGCCCCGTTCCCCGGGGACGTCGGCGACTGGTACTGGGGCGGCGCCGGCGGCACCTACATGTGGGTCGACCCGGCCCGCGAACTCGTCGTCGTCTGGATGATGCAGTCCCCCAAGCAGCGCTTGCCCTACCGCTCGCTCCTCCGCGACATGGTCAACGCCGCACTGGTCGACTGAAGGGCAGGGGGGTCGGCTGGAGCGGGCGATGGGAATCGAACCCACGTCAGTAGCTTGGAAGGCTACCGCATTACCATTATGCTACGCCCGCACGCCGGCCCTTCACTATTCCTCCAATCCCCGCCCCGCAAGCACAACCCACGCTCCCGCGTCACGTTGCCCGTGCTCCAGAACGGGACGGGCAGATGAGCGACGCGACAAACCTGGTACTAGAGAGCAGCGCGGTCGAGCCGACCGTGTTCGAGATCCCCGGCGCCACCGGCGAGTTCAGGATCCAGATCCTCAACGAAGACCAGGCCAAGGGCGTCGTCACCACCATCATCCACCTGCCGCCCGGCGCCCGCATCCCGGCCCACAAGCACCGGAAGGGCGCCGAGATGCACTTCGTTCTCGAGGGCGACCTCATCGACCGCGGCCGCTCCCTCGGCCCCGGCGCTTTCCTGACCCACGCCGCCGGAGCCGTGCATGGACCGCACGAAAGCAAGGGCGGCGCCAAGGTCCTCACCGTCCAGGCCTGGCAATCGGCCGACGGCGACTTCGATTTCGAGCCGGCCCCCCAACAATAACGTTTCAGAGAACGTTCGCTTGATGAGATGGTGCCCGCTGCAAAATTCGCGGGACCCTCATGCGTACGCTGTCGTCCGCCTTACTCCTCCTCGGCCTGGCCGTCGCACCGGCCGCCGCCGACGAGATCCACGGCTCCGGCTCCACCTTCTGCTTCACCGTCATGGCCGAATGGGCCAAGGCCTATGGCGCCGCCACCCGCACGAGCGTCATCTACCAGCCCATCGGCTCCTCGGCGGGCATGACCGAGATCCATGAGGGCGTCGTCGACTTCGCCGTCTCCGAGATCCCCCTCAACGACGCGCAGCTCCTCCGCGACGGGCTGACCCAGGCCCCGCTCCTGATCGGCGCGGTCGTCCCCGTCGTGAACCTTCCCGGCATCGGCCCCGGCCAGCTGCGGCTCACCGGCCCCCTGCTCGCCGACATCTACCTCGGCAAGACCACCCGCTGGAACGACCCGGCCATCGCCGCCCTCAACCCGGGCCTCTCCCTCCCCAACACGCCGGTCGTCACCATCCACCGCACCGATGGCTCCGGCACCACCTTCGTCTGGACCAGCTTCCTCTCCAAGGTCAGCCTCGACTTCCGCGCCCGGATCGGCCAGAGCGCGGTCGTCCGCTGGCCCGACGGCTTCGGCGGCAAAGGCAATGGCGACGTCGCCGCCAAGGTCGCCCGCGCCCGGGGCGGCCTCGGCTACATCGATTACGCCTACGCCGCGTCCCACGACCTGCCCTACGCGCTCGTCGCCAACCGCGCCGGCCAGTTCGTCTCGCCGGACGTGAACAGCCTGCTCGCCGCCCTCGAGAGGGTGGAATGGAAGGCCGAGGAAGGCTACGACCTCGACCTCTCCGACGCCGCCTCCGCCAACGCCTACCCGATCGTCGCCGTTTCGTTCGCCATCCTGCGCATCCGCCGCGCCGACCCCAAGCGCACCGCCGCGGTCGCCGCCTTCCTGCACTGGGCGATGCACGACGGCAGCACCATCGCCGCCGCGCGCGCCTACCTCCCGCTCCCGCAAACCCTGGTCCGCCAGATCGAGGAGAAGTGGCCGGTGGCCTTACCCCAGTAGCCGCGCCGCCGCCGCCTCGCCGCTGAGATAGGCGCCCCCGACGGTCCCCGCGAGCCCGTCGGTGCAGGCCGCCTCCCCGGCGAAGATCAGCCGCTCCCCCACGAACGCCGCCGCCAGCACGTCGCGTTGCCCGCTATCGCCCGGCCGCGCGAACGCATAGGCGCCGCGCGCGAGCGGGTCGGTCCCCCAATCGCTCAGCACCGCGACCCCCTCGCTCCGGAGCCCGGTCATCGCCCGCAGCGCGTCGCGCGCGAACCGGGCCGCCTCCCCCGCATCCGCCGCCAGCGACCAGGCGAGCCGCCCGCCCACGAACCCCGTCACATACGGCCGCCCGTCCGGCCACGCGTTGAACGTGATCGGCTGCGCTCGGTCGACCAGCAGCAGGTCCGCCTCCCACTCGCCGGGCCGCTCCATCGGCAGCGCGATCTTGCTGAGCAACCCCATCGGCAACCCCTCGATCGCCCACTGCACCGCCCCCGGCAACGCCGGCGTGAACCGGATCGACCCGGCCGCCAACACCCCCGTCGACACCGTCACGATCGCCGCCGCCGCCCGCAAACTCCCCCGCGACGTCTCCACCCGCACGCCGGGGCCCGCCCAGTCGATCGCGCTCACCTGCGTCTCCAGCGAAACCTCCGTCCCCAGCCGCCGCGCCACGAACGCCCCCACGCCCCCCTCCGGCTGCAGGTTGGGTCCGTCCAGCGCGTTGCGGTGCCAATCCCGCAGGCTGAGCGCATCGGCATCCGCCGCCGCGATGATCGCCCCCTCCCACAGCGCCACCGTGGCCGCCCACGGATCGGCCGCCATCGGCGCCATCGCCTCCGCCAGGCTCATGTCCGGCCCGGCGAGGGCAGGGGCCACCACGTCGGCCAGCCGCTCCCCCGCCGCCTCGTAGGCCGCGCGCTCCGCCGCCGTCGCCGGTCGCCCCCCGATGAACACCCGCTCGCGCCGCGCCGCGTCGCTGTCCCGCAACCGGTCCTCCGGCGCCGCCAGCGCCACCAGCGGGTTGCGCTGCGCCGCATGCAGCCACGTCGCCCCAAGATCGAACGGGCTCCCGCCCACGGTCGTGGTCCGCGCCCGCCCCCCGATCCGCGCCGCCGCCTCCACCAGCGTCACACTCACCCCGGCCCGCCGCAGCCGCCCCGCCGCCGCCAGCCCCGCGACCCCCGCGCCGACCACGACCACCCCGTCTCCGAGATCGCTCACAGCCGCCGCACCTCCTGCCACTGCCAGATCGCCAGGATCGGCAAACCCCAGATCACCTCTCGCCCGCGCCGCAGCAACGACACGCCCAGCGCCAGGTCGGGCGGAATCCCGAACACCGCCCCGAGCCCGACATACCCGGCCTCCTGCACCCCCACCGCCCCGGGCGCCACGAACGCCACCGCGATCACCGCGTCGATCAGCGCCTCCAGCGCCAGCACGGACACGAGCTCTGGCGCCAGCCCCAACAGCCGCAGCCCCAACCAGGTCGCAACCCCCGTCACCATCCAGCCGGCGAAATGCAGGAAAACCGCCCCCGATAACCGCGCATGGCCCGCATACAGAAGCTGCGCCTGCTGCCCGAGCGTCGCGGCCTGCACCGCGGTCGCCCCAACCAGCTTGGCTGCCAATCCCCCCAGCACCCGCCCGATCCGGGCCCGCTGCCACACCGCCACCCCCAGCCCAACCAGCGCGGCCGAGGCTCCGGCCCCCACCGGCACGATCAGGTCCGAGCCCGGCCGCGCCAGCAGCAGCACCCCCACCCCGAACAGGCTGAACAGCAGCTGCGCCGTGATCTCCGCCGTCACGTCCACCACCGTGCCCCCCGCCGCCTGCGTCCACGTCGGCCCCCGCAGCGTCACCGCGCGGATCCCGATCACGTAGCCCCCCACCGGCGAGAACGGCAGGCACGTCGTCGCCGCATCGCGCACCATCCGGCCCCAGATCAGCAGGCGAGGGCGGATGCCGGGCTGCACGACCGCCCAGGCCAAGCCCAGTAGGCAGAACAGCCCGCCCTGGATCGCCAGCAGCAGCGCCGCCCCGCCCCAGCCGATCGACAGCACCGCGCCCGCCACCTCGGCCGCGTTGAAATGCACGAACAAGGCCGCCGCAGCCGCCACGCCGAGCAGAGCCAGCAGGATGGACACGCGCCGCATCGGGCCCGCCACTACACCAGGCGCCCCAGCTTGGGATATAGGGCGCTCGTGCCCCGCGACTCCGACTCCGCCCCGCTCACCCTCGTCACCGGCGCGACCGGCTTCGTCGGCTCCGCCGTCGCTCGCACCCTGCTCGCCCGGGGCCACCGCCTCCGCCTGCTCGTCCGCCCCGGCGGCGACCGCCGCAACATCGAGGGCCTCCAAGCCGAACTGGCCGAAGGCGACCTGCGCGACCCCTCCACCTTCGCCGCCGCGGTCGCCGGCTGCCGCTACCTCTTCCACGTCGCCGCCGACTACCGCCTCTGGGTGCCCGACCCCGGCCCCATGATGCAGGCCAACATCGACGGCACCCGCGCCCTCCTCCTGGCCGCCCGCGACGCTGGCGTCGAGCGCATCGTCTACTGCAGCAGCGTCGCCGCCCTCGGCCTCGTCGGCGACGGCACGCCCGGCACCGAAGACACCCCCGTCGACCCGGCCAAGGTCATCGGCGTCTACAAGCAATCCAAATACCTCGCCGAGCAGGAAGTCCGCCGCCTGATCCAGGACGAGGGCGTCCCCGCCGTGATCGTCAACCCCTCCACCCCCGTCGGCCCCCGCGACATCAAGCCGACCCCGACCGGCAAGATGGTGCTCGACGCCGCCGCCGGCCGCATGCCCGCCTTCGTCGACACCGGGCTGAACGTGGTCCATGTCGACGACGTCGCCGAGGGCCACCTCCTCGCCCTCGAGCGCGGCCGCATCGGCGAGGCCTACATCCTCGGCGGCACCGACATGCGCCTCGAGCAGATCCTCACCCTCATCGACGACGTGGTCGGCCGCCGCCCGCAGCGCCGCCTCCGCCTGCCGCACCGCGCCCTCATCCCCCTCGCCCTCGGCATGGAAGGCGCCGCTCGCGCCTTCGGCATCGAGCCGATGGTCACCCGCGAGATGCTCGGCATGGCCAAGAAGCAGATGTTCTTCAGCTCCGCCAAGGCCGTCCGCGAGCTCGGCTACGCGCCCCGCCCGCCGCGCGACGCGCTCGCCGACGCGATCGCCTGGTTCCGCGCCGCCGGACGCCTCAAGGCATGATCGTCCTCGCCGCCGCCGCGCTACTCGTCTGGGCCTACCTCCTGTTCGCCCACGGCCGCTTCTGGCAAGCCGGCCCCGTGCTCGCCCCCGCAACTCCCGCCACTTGCCCCGCCGTCGACGTCGTCGTCCCCGCCCGCAACGAAGCCGACGGCATCGAAGCCGCGCTCCGCTCCCTCCTCGCCCAGGACTACGCGGGCCACCTCCGCATCACGGTAGTCGACGACCGCAGCACCGACGCCACCGGCGCCATCGCCCGCACCCTCGCCGACCCCCGCCTGACCGTCATCGACGGCGCAGAACGCCCGCCGGGCTGGAGCGGCAAGCTCTGGGCCGTCCAGCAGGGCGTCGCGGACGGCGCCGCCCCCCTCATCCTCCTCACCGACGCCGACATCCTCCACGACCCGGCCCATGTCGCCACCCTCGTCGCCAAAGCCGAACGGGACCGCCTCGACCTCGTCTCCGAAATGGTCGCCCTCCGCGCCACCAGCCTCGCCGAACGCGCGCTCGTCCCGGCCTTCGTGTTCTTCTTCCAACTCCTCTACCCCTTCGCCCGGGTCAACGACCCCGCCAGCCGCACCGCCGCCGCCGCCGGCGGAACCGTCCTGCTCCGCCGCGACGCCCTCGCCCGCATCGGCGGCATCGCCAGCCTCCGCGGCGCCCTCATCGACGACGTCACCCTCGCCACCCGCATCAAGCAGGCCGGCCCCATCTATCTCGGCCACAGCGCCCTGGCCCGCAGCGTCCGCCCCTACCCCGGCGCCGCCGACATCTGGCGCATGGTCGCCCGCACCGCCTACGTCCAGCTCCGCTTCTCCCCCGCGCTGCTGCTCGGCACCGTTCTCGGCCTCGGCCTCATCTGGCTCGCCCCACCTATCATCACCCTCTTCGGCCAAGGCCCCGCCCGCTGGCTCGCAGCCGCCGCCTGGGCCGGCTCCGCGCTCTCCTTCCTCCCCACCCTCCGCCGCTTCGGCCAATCCCCGCTCTGGGCCGCGGCCTTGCCCGCCATCGCCACCTTCTATTTGTTGGCGACCCTTGGCTCGGCCGTGGACCATCACCGCGGCCGCGGTGTGGTCTGGAAAGGCCGCGCCTATGGGGAGATCGGCGCGTGAGTTCGGTCGAAACCTGGTCCGGCAAGGATCGCGCGGACGAAAACTTCCCCGTCGGCTCCAAGCTCATCCGCCCGGCGCTCCGCCCCCATATCCACGCGTTCTACGCCTTCGCCCGCAACGGCGATGACATCGCCGACAGCCCGGCCGTCGCCGCCGACGACAAGATCGCCCGCCTCGACCACATGGAAGCCGTCCTGCTCGGCCAGCAGACCGACGGCTCCCCCAGCGCCTCCCGCCTGCGCACCAGCCTCGCCGAAACCGGGATCGACCCGGTCCACGCCCAAGAACTGCTCGTCGCCTTCCGCCGCGACGCCACCAAGACCCGCTACGCCAGCTGGGACGAACTGATGGATTACTGCCGCTACTCCGCCATGCCCGTCGGCCGCTACGTGCTCGACCTCCACGGCGAAGACCGCGCCTGCTGGCCCGCCAACGACGCCCTCTGCGCCTCGCTCCAGGTGCTTAACCACCTCCAGGACTGCGGCAAGGACCTCGCCGCGCTGGACCGTTCCTACCTGCCCGGCGACTGGCTCGCCGCCGCCGGCGCCGCCGTCGCCGACGTTTCCCGCCCCGCCGAAACCGCCGGCCTCCGCCAGGTCTTCGCCCGCGTGCTCGACCACGTCGACGCCCTCAACGCCCAAGCCGCGCAATTCCCGCGCCAAATCCGCGACCGCCGCCTCCGCCTCGAAGTCGGCGTCATCGTCGGCCTCGCCCACCGCCTCGCTCGCCGGCTCCGCCACGGCGACCCGGTCGCCTCTCGCGTCAAGCTCGAGAAAAGCGACGTCGCCGGCTCCGTCCTCGGCGCGCTCCGGTGGGCCGCATGACCCCGCTCGGCGCCGACCGCGACGACATCCGCGAGGTGGAAGCCATCGTCCGCCGCGCCGGCACCTCCTTCTACCGCGGCATGCGCGTCCTCCCCCGCGACCGCCGCACCGCCATGTACGCTGTCTACGCCTTCTGCCGCCTCATCGACGACGTCGCCGACGAACCCGCCCCCATCGCCGAGAAACTCGCCGGCCTCGCCGCCTGGCGCGAGCGCGTCGAAACCCTCTTCGCCGGCCGCGCCAGCGACGCCGTCACGCGCGTCCTCCTTCCCGCCATCGCCGCCTACCAGCTACGCCGCGAAGACTTCCTCGCCGTGATCGACGGCATGGCGATGGACACCGAAACCGCCATCGTCGCCCCCGACCTCGCCACGCTCGACCTCTACTGCGACCGCGTCGCCGCCGCCGTCGGCCGCCTCTCCGTCCGCGCCTTCGGCGACGACTCGGCCGACGCCGACCAAGTCGCCTGGCATCTCGGCCGCGCCCTCCAGCTCACCAACATCCTCCGCGACGTCGCCGAAGACGCCGAGCGCGGCCGTCTCTACCTCCCGCTCGAGTGGCTGGACGAAGCCGGCATGCCGACCGACCCCGACGCAGCCCTCGCCCACCCGGCGCTCCCCGCCCTCTGCGCCCGCCTCGCCGCCACCGCCCACCGCCACTTCAACCAGGCCGAGGCCGCCATGGCCCGCTGCCGACCCCGCGCCATGCGCCCGGCCCGCCTCATGGGCGCCACCTACGCCGCGCTCCTCGAGCGCATGCAGCAGCGCGGCTGGTCCAACCTGCACCAGCGGGTCAGCCTGACGAAGTTCGAGAAGCTCCGGATCGCGCTGCGATACGCCCTATGACCTGGTCCCATGTGCATGTGGTCGGGGCCGGTCTGGCCGGGCTCGCGGCCGCGCTCACCCTCGTCGAGCGCGGCGTCCGCGTCACCCTCCACGAAGCCGGGCCCGCCGCCGGCGGCCGCTGCCGCTCCTATTTCGACCGCGAACTCGGCTGCCGCATCGACAACGGCAACCACCTCCTGCTCTCCGGCAACACCGCCGCCTTCGCCTTTCTCGACCAGGTCGGCGCCCGCGACACGCTCGCCGGCCCCGCCAACCCCGCCTTCCCCTTCATCGACTTCACGACCGGCGAGCGCTGGGTCGTCCGCCCCAATCGCGGCCGCATCCCGTTCTGGATCCTCGACCGCCGCCGCCGCGTGCCCGGCACCCGCGCCCGCGACTACCTGCGCCTCGCCGCCCTCCGCCGCGCCGGCCCCGACGCCACCGTCGCCGCTACCCTCCGCCCCGGCCCGCTCTACCGCCGCCTGCTCGAGCCCCTGGCCGTCGCCGCGCTCAACACCCCGCCCGAGACCGCCAGCGCGCAACTCCTCGCCGCCATCGTCACCGAGAGCCTCGCCGCCGGCGGCGCCGCCTGCATTCCCGCCTTCCCCCGCGAGGGCCTCTCGGAATCCTTCATCGACCCGGCCATCCGATGGCTCGAAGCCCGCGGCGCCACCATCCGCCTCGCCTGCCGCGTCGCCGCCCTCCACGCCGAGGCCGGCCGCGCCACCGCCCTCGGCCCCGAGCCCCTCGCCCCGGACGAGGCCGTCATCCTCGCCGTGCCCGCCCCGGTCGCCACCAACCTCATGCCCGAGCTCGAGGGCCCCGATCGGTTCGAGGCGATCCTGAACGTCCATTTCCGCCTCGACGTGCCGCCCGAGTCGATCCCCGAGCAGGCCGGCTTCCTCGGCATGGTGGGCAGCCTCTCCGAATGGCTCTTCCTCAAGCCCGGCGTCGTCAGCGTCACGATTTCGGCAGCCAACCGCCATGCGGCCCTGGAGCCAGTGGCGATTGCGCAACAGGTGTGGCATGAAGTAGCCACCGCCCTGAATAGGTATGAACCAATCCCGCCCTGGCGCGTGTTAAGAGAGAAGCGGGCCACATTTTCGGCCACACCGCAGCAGAACCGGAGACGGCCATCACCCACCACCACGTTGAGCAATGTGGTGGTCGCGGGCGATTGGACGGCAACCGGTTTGCCCGCGACGATCGAGGGAGCCATTCGTTCTGGCCGAAGGGCCGCCGACCAATTGTTGACGCCGACACGCGAGTAGATGCTTCTGGATGCCTAGTGAAATCATGACCCGGCCAACCACTCTCGAGCCATCCCTGGATCGCTCGATCGAAGGCGCCGCCCACGCGCTTCAGAAGCGGCAGAAGCCCGACGGCCACTGGGTGTTCGAGCTCGAGGCCGACGCCACCATCCCCGCCGAATACGTCCTACTCGAGCACTATCTCGACCGGATCGACGAACCGCTCGAGCGCAAGATCGGCGTCTACCTCCGCCGCATCCAGGGCGACCACGGCGGCTGGCCCCTGTTCCACGAAGGCGCCTTCAACCTCTCCGCCAGCGTGAAGGCATACTACGCGCTCCGCTGCATCGGCGACCCCGTCGACGCCCCGCACATGATCCGCGCCCGCCAAGCCATCCTCCGGGCCGGCGGCGCCGCCCGCTGCAACGTCTTCACCCGCGTGCAGCTCGCCCTCTTCGGCCAAGTGCCCTGGCGCGCCGCACCCTGCATGCCCGTCGAGATCATGCTGCTGCCCAAGTGGTTCTTCTTCCACTTGTCCAAGATCTCCTACTGGTCCCGGACCGTACTCGTCCCGCTGCTCGGCCTCATGGCGCTCCGCCCCCAGGCCCGCAATCCGCGCGGCATCGAGATCCCCGAGCTGTTCGTCACCCCCGCCGAACAGGTGCGCGACTGGGTCCGCGGGCCCTACCGCTCCGCCTGGGGCCGGGTCTTCAAGGTGGTCGACGTCCTCGTCCGCCACGCCGAACCCTTCTTCCCCAAGCCCGCCCGTGCCCGCGCCATCGCCGCCGCCGCCGCCTTCGTCCAGGAACGCCTCAACGGCGAAGACGGCCTCGGCGCCATCTACCCGGCCATGGCCAACACCGTCATGTTCTTTGACGCCCTCGGCATGCCCGAAACCCACCCGGACGCCGCCATCGCCTGGCAAGCCATCCGCAAGCTGCTGGTCGAGACCGACTCGGAAGCCTACTGCCAGCCCTGCCTCTCCCCCATCTGGGACACCAGCCTCGCCGGCCACGCCGTCGCCGAAGCCCTCGGCGCCACCCCCGACACCCAGGCCGCCTGCGACTGGCTCGTCGACCAGCAGATCACCGAAGTCCGCGGCGACTGGGCCGACATCCGACCCAACGCGCCGCCCGGCGGCTGGGCCTTCCAATACAACAACGCCCACTACCCCGACGTCGACGACACCGCCGTCGTCGGCATGCTGCTCCACCGCAACGGCGACCCGGCCCACCAGCCCAGCATCGAGCGCGCCCGCGACTGGATCCTCGGCATGCAGAGCGCCAACGGCGGCTGGGGCGCGTTCGACGCCGACAACACCCACTACGCCCTCAACCACATCCCCTTCGCCGACCACGGCGCCCTGCTCGACCCGCCGACGGCCGACGTCACCGGCCGCTGCGTTTCCTTCCTCGCCCAGATCGGCATCGGCAGCGACCACCCCGTCATGCAGCGCGCGATCCAATACCTCCGCCACGAACAGGAGCCGGACGGCAGCTGGTTCGGCCGTTGGGGCACCAACTACATCTACGGCACCTGGTCCGTGCTCATCGCACTGAACGCCGCCGGGCTCGACCACGCCGACCCCACCATCCGCCGCGCCGTCGACTGGCTGCTCACCAAACAGCGCGCCGATGGCGGCTGGGGCGAGGACGAGGAAAGCTACGACGCCGCCCCCGCGGGCGAATACAAGCAAAGCACCGCCTCCCAAACCGCCTGGGCCATGCTCGGCCTCATGGCCGCCGGCGAAACCGGCCCCGCCATCCAGCGCGCCGCCGACTACCTCGCCCGCACCCAGCAACCCGATGGCGAGTGGGAGGAGGCGTCCTACACCGCCGTCGGCTTCCCCAAGGTCTTCTACCTCCGCTACCATGGCTACCGCCTGTTCTTCCCCCTCATGGCGCTCGCCCGGTTCCGCAATCTCCGCCGCGCCAACAACCCAAGGGTCTCCTACGGTTTTTGACGCTCTCGGCATCGTCGTCGGCCTCGAGACCGAAGCGCGCATCGCGCGTCGGCTCGGCGGCCGGGTCGAGGTCGGGGGTGGCGATGAAACCGGCGCCGCCGCCGCCTGCGCCCGCCTGATCGCCAGCGGCGTCCGCACCCTCGTCAGCTTCGGCCTCGCCGGCGGCCTCCATCCGAGCCTCCGACCCGGCACCCTCGTCATCCCCGACGTCGTCCTCTCGCACGACGGCCACTGGCCCACCCATCCGCCGCTGGCCGCCCGCCTCGGCCAGATGGGCGGTGCCCTCTACAGCGGCGGCGCCGTCGTCGCGACCGCCGCCGAGAAGCAAGCCCTGTTCACCCGCACCGGCGCCGTCGCCGTCGATCTCGAAAGCGCCGCCGTGGCCGCCGCCGCCGCCCGCCACGCCCTCCCGTTCGCCGTCCTCCGCGCCATCTGCGACCCGGCCTCCCGCTCTCTCCCGCAAGCCGCCCTGGTCGCGCTCGACCCGACCAACGGCACCGTCGACATCCGCGCCGTGCTCCGCGAAACCCTCCAGCACCCCGCCGACATTGCCGCCCTGGTCCTGCTCGGCACCGACGCCGCCCGCGCCCGCCGCGCCCTCTCCCGCCGCGTCAAGCAGATCGCCGCCGCCTGAACCTCGCCTCGCTCCGCCGAATCGGCTACACGCCCGCCATGGATCAGCTGAAACCGGCCGAACACTACCCTGCGATGCAGGACCCGCAGAAACAGCCGCGCTACACCGGCATCCCCACCTTTTTTCGCACCCCCCACACCCAGGATCTCGCCGAGGTCGATATCGGCCTCATCGGTGTCCCCTTCGACGGCGGCGTCACCAACCGGCCCGGCGCGCGTCACGGCCCCCGCGAGGTCCGCAACCAATCGAGCCTCCTCCGCCCCTACAACGCCGCCACCGGCGCCGCCCCGTTCGACACCGCCCGCGTGCGCGACCTCGGCGATTGCTGGATCGAGCGTCCCTATGAACTCGCGGGCGCCCTCGCCGAGATCGAAGCCTTCTACCGCCGCGTCGTCGCCGCCGGAATCGTCCCGCTGACCGTCGGCGGCGACCACTCCATCACCTGGCCCATCCTCCGCGCCGTCGCCGCCGAGCGCCCCGTCGGCATGATCCACATCGACGCCCACGGCGACACCGGCGACGACTACATGGGCTCCCGCTTCCACCACGGCGCCCCCTTCCGCCGCGCCATGGATGACGGCCTGCTCGACCCCCGCCGCGTCATCCAGATCGGCCTGCGCGGCACCAGCACGGTCCCCGGCGGCATGTGGGACTACAGCGAAAAAGCCGGCATGCGCGTCCTCCCCATGGAGGAGCTCTACGACCGCGGCTGGCGCTACGCCGTCGAGGAAGCCCGCCGCGTCGTGGGCGACGGCCCCTGCTACCTCACCTTCGACATCGACAGCCTCGACCCGGTCTGGGCCCCCGGCACCGGCACCCCCGAAGCCGGCGGCCTCACCATGATCGAAGCCCAGCGCCTGCTCCGCGGCCTCATGGGGCTCGACATCGTCGGCGCCGACCTCGTCGAGGTCAGCCCGCCCTTCGACGTCGGCGGTATCACCGCCTTCAGCGGCGCTTCCATCCTGTTCGAAATCCTCTGCCTGCTCGCCGAAGCCCGCACCAAGCGCGGGTAATTAGGCTAGCTCCTGCTCCACGATCTGCGCGAACATCGCCGCGCCGTGCGGGATCGCCGCGTCGTTGAACGCGTATTGCGGGTGGTGCGGGCTGAAGCCCGGCCCGTTGCCGATGTTGAAATACGCCCCCGGCACCTTCTCCAACATGAAGGCGAAATCCTCCGACCCCATCACCGGCGGCTTGTCCGTGATCAGCCGCTCACTGCCCTCGACCGCCTCTGCCGCCCGCCGCACCGCCGCCGCCGGCTCCGCCGCATTGACCGTCGGCGCAAAGATCAGCCGCCAATCCACCGACGCCGTCGCTCCGAACCCGGCCGCGATCCCATCCGCCAACCGCCGCACCGTCGCCTCGATCAGTTCCCCTACCGGCCGCGAGAAGAACCTCGCCGTCCCCGACAGCACCGCCGTCTGCGGGATCACGTTGTAGGCATCCCCGCCCGCCACCTTGGTGATGCTCAGCACCGCCGGGTCCTTCGGATTGACCGTCCGTGACACCACCGATTGCAGCGCCGTCGCCAGCTGGCACGCCGTCAGCACCGGGTCCACGCTCTTCTCCGGCTGCGCCCCGTGCGCGCCCTGCCCGGTGATCGTGATGTCGAAGAACCCGCCGCCCGCCATCGCCACGCCGTCCAGCATCACCACCGTGCCGACATCGAGCCCGGTCCGGTTGTGCAGCCCGAAGATCGTGTCGCACGGAAACCGCTCGAACAGCCCGTCCTCGAGCATCGCCAGCGCCCCGCCGCAGCCTTCCTCGCCCGGCTGGAAGATGAAATGCACCGTCCCGCTGAACCGCCGCGTCTCCGCCAGATACTTCGCCGCGCCCAGCAGCATCGTCGTGTGCCCGTCATGCCCGCACGCATGCATCTTGCCCGGCACCGTCGACCGGAACGGCAGGTCCGTCATCTCCTGCATCGGCAGCGCGTCCATGTCCGCCCGCAGCCCCAGCGCCCGGTTCCCCGTCCCCTGGCGCAGCGTGCCCACCACGCCCGTCCGGCCCACGCCCCGCGTCACCTCGAGCCCCCAGGCTTCCAGCTGCCGCGCCACGATCTCGGCGGTCCGATGCTCCTCCAGCCCAAGCTCCGGGTGCGCGTGCAGATCGTGCCGGATCCCCTCCAGCAGCGCCTGATCGCCCCGGATCCGCTCGACGATCGACATCGACGTCTCAGATCGGCGCCGTCTCGGGAACCGGCCGCTTCGAGCAGGTGAACACCAGAGTCCCCGGCGGCGAGGTCAGCGGATTGAACCCGGACGGACACATCGACTGTGCCCGCCGGTTGCAATCGAGCTTGGTGTCGAACGGCCCGCCGCAATCGACCTGGATCGCCTGGCCGTTGGGGGTGTTCACCGTCTGCACCGAATTACAGCCGGCAAGGACGAGCAGGATCGGGAGGAGCGCGCGCATGCACAAACTCTGCGCGAACTCCGCCCGCTCGGCAACCTGTTTCGGGGCCGGGTCCTAGGGCAGCGAGATGTCCAGCGTGCCCGGCGGATTCTTGCCCGTCCCCGCCCGCACCACCCACCCGTTCGCCTCGTTGGCCAGCGCGGCCGCCAGCCCCTGCGCCGCCGCCTTGTCGTCCAGGTTGTAGTAGTCGATCGTCGGCGCCCGCGGGGTCGTCGCGGCCGGGTGCAGCTCCACGCTGCCCTTCGTGCCCCGCAGCAGCGACGCGATCCGCCGCGCCTCCCCGTCCGCGCCGGGCACCCGGCGGCGATACTGGATGTTGATGTGCAGCGGCGGCGCGTTGGGGTCGCTCGCGGACGGGGGATCCGCCGGCTTGTCCGGAACCGGGACCGGGCTCGGCCGGTTCGGCGCGGCCGTCGTCGAGATCGCCGGATAGGGCACCGTATCCGGCAGCAGCCCCGGCCCCAGCTTCTCCGCCGCCCCGCCTGCCGTTCCCGGCGCAGCCGGAGCCGGAGCCGCAGGCGGCGCGGACGTCGCAGCCGGAGCGGAAGACGCAGCCGGAGCGGAAGACGTAGCCGGAGCGGAAGACGCAGGCGCGGCCGACGTCGCAGGCTCGGCGGGCGTGGCCGACCCAGAGACGTTCGAATTAGCGTTCGTGTTGGCGTTCGTATCGCCGTCCGCCTTCGCACTCGTGTCCGGCGCCGTGTCGGCCCCAGGCGGCGGCGTCGTCGGCGGCGGCGTCGTCGGCGGCGGCGCCGGTACGCCGTCGCGCAGAACGTTCGACAGGTCCGGCATCGGCACCGAATCCGACCCGGGCGCGCGCCCGAGCACGTTCACCGCCACCCAGTTCCGGATCGTCGCCGGATTCATCGTGCTGATGCCCACCGCTGCCACGAACCCCACCGGGATCAGCAGCAGCCACGACCAGTTGCGCGGCTCGCGCCGGCGGTAATTCGGCAGCGGCTCGAACGCGTCCGGCCACGGCAGCTCCTCCGGCGGCAGCCCCGCCAGCGCCGGGCGGGGCGGCGGTTCCGGGGCATCCTGGCCCGCCATGGGCGTGAGACGGGGCGAGGAGGGCGCCTGCCGCGGCGCCACCTCCGGCGCCAAGTCCCGCCGCGCCGGCAACGGCCGCGCCTCCGGCAGCGACCCGGCTTCCGTCAGCGGCGGCGGCGCCTGCAACGGTTCCGGCAGGATCGGCAACGGCGCCCGCTCCGGCCCGCCCGCCGGCCGCACCGCCGTCCCCGGCGCCGGCACGATCGTCCCGAACAGCGACGCCACGTCGTCGAAACTCCGGCGCGGCGGCTCGCCCTCCTGCTCCGGTTCAGTCGTCACGCCTGTTCACCCTCGCTTTGCCATCCCTCGCGGCGCACCCGTCCTAGAGGCAAGCCGCGCCAATACCAAGCCTTTCCCCCGTGAAGCGGAAACCGCCCGCCGCCTCCCAAGGCCCACCCCGATAGCGCCACAGCGACAGCCCGGTTGCCGTCACCGTCCACGGCGCGAACCCGGCCGACAGTTCGGCCAGCAACTCCCGCGCCGCCGCGGGCTCAACCTTGTTCTGAATCGTCACGTGCGGCCGGAACCCCTGCCGGTCTTGCGCCCCGAGCCAGCCCGCCCATCTCCGCGCCAAGCCCGCCCGCACCGCCAGCAACCGCTCGGACTGCAGCTCGAGTGCGACTCCGCGCCCCAGCGACCGAAGCCGCGCCACCCGCACGGCAAACGACGCTTCCGCCGCACTGGTCTCCGCCAGCGTCGCCGCGATCGAAGCATGCGCCGGGCCGGGCAGATGATGGAACAGCGTGACATGGGCCGACAGGAAATTCCGCTCGGGCGGAAAATACGCCAGCCGCAACCGGTCCAGCAGCACCTGGTCCTCCGCGGCCAGCCGCAGGCTGAGGATCAGCGGCGCCCCATCCCCGACCCGGCCCGCATCGCCCACTGGCTCGCCCTCACCCGCGTCACCCTGCCCGCCGCCGCCGCCGCCGCCCATTGGCCCATCCACCTCGATCACTGTTTCATGCGCGTCCTGCTCGACAACGCCGTGGGCGGCGTCTGGCACCATGTCATCGCCCGCCCCGCCATCCGCCACATCGACCCGGCCACCCTCGACCGCGCCATCGCCCTCGGCGAAGAAGTCCTGCGCGACCCCGCCCTTCTGCCCGAACTCGACCGCCGCAGCCTGGCGTGGCGCCGCGCTCGTCCTGTATAACGTCGCCAACCCCTAATCGTCAGAGGCCCCATGCGCGCCCGCATCTTCATGCGCCCCAAAGCAGCCACCCAATCCGGCCTCGCCAAAGCCGGCACCTGGATCCTCGACTGGCAGCCCGAAAAGGAACGCACCGAGCCCCTCATGGGCTGGTGGGGCAGCAATTTCACCCAGGGCCAGGTCAGCCTCAAATTCGACACCGCCGAACAGGCCGTCGCCTACGCCGAGGCCAACGGGATCGACTACCAGCTCGAGCGCCCCCCGGCCAAGCGTCCCCTCAAGCCCAAGGCCTACGCCGACAACTTCCGCTACGGCCGCGGCGAGAACTGGACGCACTGACACCCCCGCCGCCCCGCGCGCCGGTCCGACGGTTGGACCGGACCGCGCGCGGCGATAAGGTCGCGGTGGGATCGCCCTGGAGTTTCGGATGCGCCTGACCGCCGCCACGACCGCCGCCATCATAGTCGCCTGCTCCATCGCCGCAGCCCCGGCCCGCGCCGACCTGACCCTCGGCGCCGTCCTCTCCCTCACCGGCCCCGGCGCCGGCCTCGGCCTCCCCGAGCGCAACACGATCGAGCTGCTCCCGCCCACCGTCGCCGGCCAGCCCGTCCACTGGGTCGTGCTCGACGATGCCAGCGACCCCACCACCGCCGTCCGCGCCGCCCGCAAGCTCATCGACGACAACCACGTCGACGCCATCATCGGCCCCTCCACCTCGCCCAACTCCCTCGCCCTGCTCGATGTCGCCGGCGCCTCCGGCACCCCCTTCGTCAGCCTCGCCGGCTCCTCCAGCGCCATCGAGCCGCCCGAGGGCAACCGCCGCTGGGCCTTCAAGCTCATCCCGAGCGAACGCGTCGCCACCGTCCAGATCGTCGACCGCCTCGTGCGGGACGGCGCCAAGCGCCTCGCCCAGATCGGCTTCGCCAACGCCCTCGGCGACGGCTACATCAACGCGCTCGCCGCCCAGGCCAAGGAACGCGGCATCGAGACCGTCGCCGATGTCCGCTACAACCCGGCCGATTCCAGCGTCACCCCGCAGGTCCTCCGCCTCCTCGCCGCCAAGCCCGACGCGGTCTTCGTCGCCGCCTCCTCCACCCCGGCCACCACCCCCATCCTCGAGCTGCGCAACCGCGGCTACGGCGGCCCGATCTACACCGTCCAAGGTATCGCCGGCCCCGACGCGCTCCGCGTCGGCGGCAGAGCGCTCGACGGCGTCATGTTCTCCTCCGTCCCGGTGCTCGTCGCCGAGCAGCTGCCCGACGCCAACCCGGTCAAGCAGCCCGCTTTGGCCTATGTCCACGCCTACGAGGCCAAGTTCGGCCCCGGCAGCCGCTCCCTGTTCGGCGCCACCCTGTGGGACGCCTTCCTGCTCGTCTCCGCCGGCGTCGAGCGGGCAGGGACCCCACCCGGAACCGAAGCCTTCCGCACCGCGCTCCGCGACGCCATGGAACACGTCACCGGCCTGCCCGGCGCCGAAGCGATCTTCTCGCTTGCCCCCACTGACCACAGCGGCGCCAGCGCCGACAGCCAGGTCATGGTCGAGATCCGCGACGGCGCCTACCACCTGCTCCCCGCGGCCGCCCAATGAGCGCCGTCGAACACGAAATCCCGGTCGTCCAACCGGCCCACCCCGTCGTCCAGATGGACGTGCGCCAGGTCCGCGAACGCGCCGGCATCAAATACCGCGAGGAAGGCGAGGGGACCCCCATCCTCTTCCTGCACGGCATCGGCGGCGGGGCCGCAATCTTCACGCCCCAACTCGCCCATTTCGGCCGCCGCTACCGCGCGATTGCCTGGGAAATGCCGGGCCACGCCGGCTCCGCCCCCCTGCCGCTCGTCACGATGGCCGCGCTCGCCGCCGCGCTGGCCGGCTTCATCGAAGCGCTCGGCCTCGACCGCCCCATCCTGGTCGGCCACAGCCTCGGCGGCATGATCGTCCTCCGCCTCCTCGCCGAAGCGCCCGACCTCGCGCGCGCCATCGTCCTCTCCCAAACCAGCCCGGCCTTCGGCGCCAGCGACCCGGCCTGGGCCGAGGCCTTCATCGCCGCCAAGCTCGCACCCCTCGACGCCGGCCGCGCCATGCCGGCCCTCGCCCCCGAAGCCATCGCCCAATCCGTCGGCCCCGGCGCCGACCCGGCCGGCATCGCCGCCGCCGAAGCCTGCTTCGCCGCCACCCCCCACAGCACCTACCGCGACATGGTCCTCGCCATGCCCGGCTTCGACGCCCGCGCCACCCTGCCCACCATCGCGGTCCCCACCCTCGTCGTCGCCGGCAGCCTCGACCGCAGCGCCCCGGCCGCGGGCTGCGAACGCATGGCCGCCCGCATCCCCGGCGCCCGATACGTACTACTGGACGGCGCCGGCCATCTGGCCCATGCCGAACGCCCGGCGGCCTTCAACGCCGCCCTCGACGACTTCCTGCCCTAAACAAAAAAGACTTCCGGAGGACCCAATGTCCGCAGCCCTCAAGCCAGATGATGACGCCGCCCCCGAAACCGCGTCGACCGACGGCTTCCACCTCGTCATCGACGCCCTCAAGCTCAACGGCATCAAAACCATCTACGGCGTCCCCGGAATCCCCATCACCGACCTCGGCCGCATGGCCCAGGCCGAAGGCATCCGCGTCATCTCCTTCCGCCACGAGCAGAACGCCGGCAACGCCGCCGCCGCCGCCGGCTTCCTCAACAAGGCCCCGGGGATCTGCCTCACCGTCTCCGCCCCCGGCTTCCTCAACGGCCTCGTCGCCCTCTCCAACGCCACCACCAACTGCTTCCCCATGATCCTCATCAGCGGCTCCTCCGAGCGCGAGATCGTCGACCTCCAACAGGGCGACTACGAGGAGATGGACCAGCTCGCCATCGCCAAGCCCCTCTGCAAGGCCGCCTTCCGCGTGCTCCACGCCGCCGACATCGGCATCGCCGTCGCCCGCGCCATCCGCGCCGCCGTCTCCGGCCGCCCCGGCGGCGTCTATCTCGACCTCCCCGCCAAGCTCTTCGGCCAGACCATCGACGCCGAAACCGGCCGCCGCTCCCTCGTCCGCGTCATCGACCCGGCCCCTGCGCAACACCCGGCGCCCGAGGCCGTCCGCCGCGCCCTCGACCTCCTCCGCACCGCCGAGCGCCCCCTCATCGTGCTCGGCAAGGGCGCCGCCTACGCCCAGGCCGACGACGCCATCCGCGCCCTCGTCGAAACCTCCGGCATCCCCTACATCCCCATGAGCATGGCCAAGGGCCTGCTGCCGGACACCCACCCGCTATCGGCCGCCGCCGCCCGCTCCACCGTGCTCAAGGAAAGCGACGTCGTCCTCCTCGTCGGCGGCCGCCTCAACTGGCTGCTCAGCCACGGCAAGGGCAAGCAGTGGGGCCCGCCGGGCTCCACCCGCTTCATCCAGATCGATATCGAGCCCCGCGAGATGGACAGCAACGTCGAGATCGCCGCCCCCCTCGTCGGCGACATCGGCTCCTGCGTCTCCGCCCTGCTCGACGCCATGGGCACCAAGTGGGCGCCCCCGCCTGCCGCTTGGACCGACGCCATCCGCGCCAAGAAAGACGCCAACATCGGCAAGATGGCCTCCAAGCTCGGCCGCAACGCCAGTCCCATGGATTTCCACACCGCGCTCCGCGTCCTCCGCGACGTCATCCGCGAACGCC
This sequence comes from Acetobacteraceae bacterium, assembly GCA_032249615.1. Lineage (GTDB taxonomy): Bacteria > Pseudomonadota > Alphaproteobacteria > Acetobacterales > Acetobacteraceae > JAVVHH01. Next base: position 9,332 of record JAVVHH010000007.1, on the reverse strand, counting down.
CCGACGCCATGCTCGTCAACGAGGGCGCCAACACGCTCGACCTCGCCCGCGGCATCATCGACATGTACCAGCCCCGCAAGCGCCTCGACGTCGGCACCTGGGGCATCATGGGTATCGGCATGGGCTTCGCCATCGCCGCCGCGGTCGAGACCGGCAAGCCCGTCCTCGCCGTCGAAGGCGACAGCGCGTTCGGCTTCTCCGGCATGGAAGTCGAAACGATCTGCCGCTACAACCTCCCGGTCTGCATTGTCGTCTTCAACAACGACGGCATCTACCGCGGCACCGACCAGGGCCACCACGGCGACCCGGCCACCACCGTCTTCGTCCCCGGCGCCCGCTACGACCGGATGATCGAAGCCTTCGGCGGCGTCGGCGTCCACGTGACCACCCCCGACGAACTCAAGCAGGCCGTCGACGCCGCCATGGACAGCGGTCGCCCGACCCTCATAAACGCTGTCATCGATCCCGCCGCGGGCAGCGAAAGCGGCAACATCGGAAGCCTGAACCCCACCAGCACCCTCAAGCGAAAGACGGAGACCGCAGTATGAAGGCCCTGCAAGATGTGAAGATCCTCGACTTCACCCACGTGCAATCGGGTCCCACCTGCACCCAGCTCCTCGCCTGGTTCGGCGCCGACGTCATCAAAGTCGAGCGACCCGGCGTCGGCGACATCACCCGCGGCCAGCTCCGCGACGTCAAGGACGCCGACAGCCTCTATTTCACCATGCTCAACAGCAACAAGCGCTCCATCACCATCGACAGCAAGAACCCCGAAGGCAAGAAGGTCCTCGAGGCGCTGATGGAAACTTGCGACGTCATGGTCGAGAACTTCGCCCCCGGCGCGCTCGACCGCATGGGCTTCACCTGGGAACGCATCCAGCAGATCAACCCCCGCCTGATCCTCGCCTCCATCAAGGGCTTCGGCCCCGGCCCCTACGAGGATTGCAAGGTCTACGAGAACATCGCCCAGTGCGCCGGCGGCGCCGCCAGCACCACCGGCTTCGACGACGGCCCGCCGCTGGTCACCGGCGCCCAGATCGGCGACAGCGGCACCGGCCTGCACCTCGCCCTCGGTATCGTCACCGCCCTCTACCAGCGCAACGCCACCGGCCGCGGCCAGAAGGTCACCGCCGCCATGCAGGACGGCGTGCTCAACCTCTGCCGCGTCAAGCTGCGCGACCAGCAGCGCCTCGCCCACGGCCCGCTCACGGAATACCCGCAATACCCCGACGGCGAATTCGGCCCCGCCGTTCCCCGCGCCGGCAACGCCTCGGGCGGCGGCCAGCCCGGCTGGATCCTGAAGTGCAAAGGCTGGGAGACCGACCCCAACGCCTACATCTACTTCATCACCCAGGCCCCGGTCTGGGAGGCCATCTGCGACGTCATCGGCGAACCCGGCTGGAAGACCGACCCGGGCTACGCCAAGCCCGCCGCCCGCCTCCCCAAGCTGAAGGCCATCTTCGACCGCATCGAACAGTGGACCATGTCCAAGACCAAGTTCGAGTGCATGGCCGAACTCAACCTGCACGACATCCCCTGCGGCCCCATCCTCTCCATGCAGGAAATCGCCGCCGACGACTCCCTGCGCGCCACCGGAACCCTCGTCGACGTCGAACACCCCACCCGCGGCCGCTACCTCACCGTCGGCAACCCCATCAAGCTCTCCGACAGCCCCACCGAGGTGAAGCGCAGCCCGCTGCTCGGCGAACACACCGACGAGATCCTCCGCGAAGTGCTCCACTTCGACGCCGACCGCATCGACGCCATCCGCCGCTCCGGCGCCATCGGCGAGGCCCCCAAGATGGCCGCGGAGTAGTGAACCGGCGCCGGGTCGCGCCGCTCCTCGGCGCAGCACTCGTCGCCCCCGCCGCCGCCCGCGCCGCGGCGGGGGCGGAGCCCCTGCGCTACGTCCTCCACGTTGGCGGCGCCGACCCGGCCCTGATGGAAGTCGCCATCGGTAACATCCGCAACATCCTCGCCACCGGCCCGGCGCCGATCGTGCTCGTCGCCAACGGCCTCGGCTACACCATGCTCCGCGCTGACACCTCGCCGGTCAGAGCCGACGTGGAAGCCGTCCTCCGCGAGCACCCTGCCGTCGTCTTCGCCGCCTGCCAGAACTCCCGCGCCGCCGTCGCCCGCCGCGAAGGCAAGGCGCCCGCCGACATCCCGGAGATCGCCGGCGTCACCGATGTCCCCGCCGGAATCGTCAAGCTCGCGGAACTCCAAGCCCAGGGTTGGGCCTATATCCGGGTCTAACGGAGCCATCCCGTCATGCCCGCCAACCGCCCCGCCCCCATCTTCGTCTTCGACGTCAACGAAACCCTCCTCGACCTCACCTTCCTCGAGCCCCTGTTCGCCCGCTGCTTCGGCGACGCCGCCATCCTCCGCAACTGGTTCGCCCAGCTCATCCTCTACTCGCAGGCCATGAGCCTCTCCGGCCTCTACACCCCGTTCAGCGACCTGGCCGCCGGCGCCCTGCACATGATGGGCACCATCTACGGCAAGCCCATCGGCGACGCCGACGTGGCCGAGCTGCGCGACCGCCTCGCCCGCATGCCCGCCCATGCGGACGCGGCCCCCGCGCTGGCCCGCCTCCAGGAGGCCGGCTTCCGCCTCGTGACCCTGACCAACTCGCCGCCCTCCCCATCGCCCACCCCGCTCGAGCGCGCCGGCCTCGGCCGCTACTTCGAACGCAACTTCAGCGTCGACGCCGTCGGCCGCTTCAAGCCCGCGCCCGAAACCTACGCGTACGTCGCCCGCGAACTCGGCGTCGACCGCACCTCCCTCTGCCTCGTCGCCTGCCACCTCTGGGATACCCTCGGCGCCCAGGCCACCGGCTGCCTCGGCGCCCTGCTGACCCGGCCCCACAACGCCGTCCTGCCCGCCCCCGGCCTGCCCCACCCCGACATCGTCGCCCCCGACCTCGCCGACTTCGCCCGCCAGGTCCTCGAGACATGGCCCGCCCCAAGCGGCCCAAGCTGACGCTCTCTCTCTCCGCTCTCGCCAAGCGCGCCCTCGCCAAATCCAGCAGCGCCGCCCGCCGGTTCGAGACCCGAGCCCCCAGCGCCCAAACCGCCGTCGACCTCTTCTCCGGCCAATGGGCCACCGATCTCGGCCGCCTCTGCGCCGTCACCGGCACCGGCGCGTCCGACCTGCTTGACGACGCAAGGGTCACCCAGGCCGCCGCCTGCCTCGGCCGCGCCGGCTCGCTCGACGGCATGGCGGTCCTCGAATTGGGCCCGCTCGAAGCCGCCCACACCTATCAGCTGGAACGTCTCGGCGCCGCGGTCACCGCCGTCGAAGCCAACAAGGACGCCTTCCTCAAATGCCTCGTCGTCAAGGAACTGCTCGGCCTGCGCAGCCGCTTCCTGTGCGGCGACGTCCTCGCCTTCCTCGACGCCACCCCCGACCGCTACGACCTGATCTTCGCCTCCGGCATCCTCTACCACATGAGCGACCCGGTCCGCCTGATCCAGCGCATCGCCGGCCACGCCGACCGCTGCTTCCTCTGGACCCACTACTACGCCGCCGGTCAGAACCGCTTCCGCCCCAAGCCCTCCCGTATCGACGGTTTCGACACCACGCTCCACGAATATCATTACGGCAACCGCCGGTCCGGCCAGTTCTGGGGCGGCACCCGCGCCACCACATCCTGGATGGAGCGCGACGAGATCGTCCGCGCCTTCCACACCTTCGGCCTGACCCGGCACGCCATCCTCGGCGAAGACACCGACCACCCCGCCGGACCCGCCTTCAGCGTCGCTTTCTGGCGATGACGTCTCAGCCTGCGGCCATCCCGCGCATTGTGGCCTCTTGAACTTTCAGCCATATCTTACAACAACGCGGGAGGCCCGGCCGGAATGAATATCCACGAGTATCAGGCTAAAGAGCTGCTCCGCGGCTATGGTGTCGCCGTGTTGGAGGGCCATGTCGCCTGGACGCCCGAGGAGGCCGCCGCCGCCGCCGCCAAGCTGCCCGGGCCCGTCTACGTCGTAAAGTCGCAGATCCACGCCGGCGGCCGCGGCGCCGGCCGCTTCCAGGACGACCCCAACGGCAAGGGCGGCGTCCGCCTCGCGAAATCCGCCGACGAGGTCAAGCAAGCCGCCGAAGCCATGATCGGCCACGTCCTCGTCACCAAGCAAACCGGCGACGCCGGCCGCCGCGTCAGCCGCGTCTACGTCGAGGCCGGCTGCGACATCAAGCGCGAGCTCTACCTCTCCCTCCTCGTCGACCGCGACACCGGCCGCGTCGTCGTCGTCGCGAGCACGGCGGGCGGCATGGAGATCGAGCACGTCGCCGAAACCAGCCCCGAGAAGATCCTCCGCGCCGTCGTCGACCCGGCCAGCGGCATCTCCGGCTTCCACACCCGCAAGCTCGCCTTCGGCCTCGGCCTCGAAGGCAAGCAGATCGCCGCCTTCGGCCGTTTCGTCACGGCCATGTACAAGGCCTTCATCGAACTCGACTGCGCCATCGTCGAGGTGAACCCCCTCGTCGTCACCGGCGCCGGCGACATCGTAGCCCTCGATGCCAAGGTCAGCTTCGACGACAACGCCCTCTATCGCCACCCCGAGCTCGAAAAGCTCCGCGACGAGGCCGAGGAAGACCCCAAAGAGCTCGAAGCCGCCAAATACAGCCTCAACTACATCGCGCTGGACGGCACCATCGGCTGCATGGTCAACGGCGCCGGCCTCGCCATGGCCACCATGGACATCATCAAGCTCTACGGCAGCAGCCCGGCCAACTTCCTCGACGTCGGCGGCGGCGCCACCAAGGAGCGCGTCACCGCCGCCTTCAAGATCATCCTGTCCGACCCCAACGTCGAAGGTATCCTCGTCAACATCTTCGGCGGCATCATGCGTTGCGACGTCATCGCCGAAGGCGTCGTCGCCGCCGCCCGCGAAGTCAGCCTCGGCGTCCCCCTCGTCGTCCGCCTCGAGGGCACCAACGTCGAACTCGGCAAGGAAATCCTCGCCAAATCCGGCCTCCCCATCGTCTCGGCCGACAACCTCGCCGACGCCGCCGCAAAGGTCGTCCGCGCCGTGAAGGAAGCCGCATAATGGCCGTGCTCGTCGACGCCAACACCCGCGTCATCACCCAGGGCTTCACCGGCGCCCAAGGCACCTTCCACTCCGAACAGGCCATCGCCTACGGAACCAAGGTCATGGGCGGCGTCACCCCCGGCAAGGGCGGCACCAAGCACCTCGACCTCCCCGTCTTCGACACCGTCGCCGAAGCCGTCCACGCGACCGGGGCCAACGCGACCGCCATCTACGTCCCCCCGCCCTTCGCCGCCGACGCCATCCTCGAGGCCATCGACGCCGACATCCCGCTGATCATCTGCATCACCGAGGGCATCCCCGTCCTCGACATGGTCCGCGTCAAACGCGCCCTCACCGGGTCCAAATCCCGCCTGATCGGCCCCAACTGCCCCGGCGTCATCACCCCCGAAGCCTGCAAGATCGGAATCATGCCCGGCCACATCCACCGCCGCGGCAGCGTCGGCATCGTCTCCCGCTCCGGCACCCTCACCTACGAAGCCGTCGCCCAGACCACCGCCGCCGGCCTCGGCCAGTCCACCTGCGTCGGCATCGGCGGCGACCCGGTCAAAGGCACTGACTTCATCGAAGTCCTCGAGATGTTCCTCGCCGATCCCGAGACCGAAAGCATCATCATGATCGGCGAGATCGGCGGCAATTCGGAGACAGAAGGCTCCGAGTTCCTCGCCCGCGAAAAGCGCAAAAAGCCCGTCGTCGGCTTCATCGCCGGCGCCACCGCACCGCCCGGCCGCCGCATGGGCCACGCCGGCGCGGTCATCAGCGGCGGCAAGGACACCGCCGCCGCAAAATTCGACGCCATGCGCCAGGCCGGCATCCATGTCGCCGACAGCCCGGCCTCCCTCGGAAGCACCATGGTCCGGGCCCTCAAAGCTTAACCATCGAGCCCCCGACGAACAGGGGGCCGGATAGAGGAGACAATCATGTCAGCCACTCTCGCCGGCCCCCGGCCGGATAGTCGCCGCTGGATGCAGTTGCTGCTCGGCATCCTCAGCATGGTCCTCATCGCCAACCTCCAATACGGCTGGACCCTGTTCGTCCAACCCCTCAAGGCCGCCCACGCCGCCTGGCCGATCGCCGACATCCAACTCGCCTTCGCCATCTTCGTCGCCCTCGAAACCTGGCTCACCCCCGCCGGCGGCTGGATGGTCGAACGCCTCGGCGCCCGCACCGGCCCCAAGGTCACCATCGCCCTCGGCGGCGTCCTCGTCGCCATCGGCTGGTCCCTGAACTCGATCGCCGACACCCTCACCGTGCTCTACATCGGCTCGGCCATCACCGGCATCGGCGGCGGCTTCATCTACGCCACCTGCGTCGGCCTCGCCGTCAAATGGTTCCCCGACCGCCGCGGCCTCGCCGTCGGCCTCATCGCCGCCGGCTTCGGCGCCGGCGCCGCGCTGACCATCATCCCCATCGAGCACACCATCAAAGCCAGCGGCTACGCCCACACATTCCTCGTGTTCGGCATCGGCCAGGGCGTGCTCCTCTTCCTCGTCGCCTGGTTCATGCGCTACCCCGACCCGGGCGAAGTCCCCGCCGCCCCGTCCCGCAAGGTCGCCCAGTCGCTCCGCAACTTCAGCCCGCGCGAAATGCTGATGAGCCCCGTCTTCTGGCTCCTCTACCTCATGTTCGTCATGGTCTCCGCCAGCGGCCTCATGGCCACCGCCCAGCTCTCGCTCATCGCCCGCGACTTCGGCCTCGACAAAATGCTGCTCCTCGGCGGCAGCACCGTCCTCGCCACCGCGCTGATCGTCGACAGCCTCGCCAACGGCGCCGCCCGCCCGTTCTTCGGCTGGGTTTCCGACCAGATCGGCCGCGAGACCACCATGGCGCTCGCCTTCACCCTCGGCGGCATCTCCTACCTGCTGCTCGGCACCTTCGGCGACAACCCCTGGCTCTTCATCCTCTTCGCCGCCCTCATCTTCTTCACCTGGGGCGAGATCTTCAGCCTCTTCCCCTCCACCTGCACCGACACCTTCGGCGCCAAATACGCCACCACCAACACCGCCTTCCTCTACACCGCAAAGGGCGCCTCCGCCCTCCTCGTCCCCTTCGCCAACATGATCAAGGCCGCGACCGGCTCATGGTGGTCGGTCTTCGTCGCCGCCGCCGCAATGAACTTCCTCGTCGTCCTGCTCGCGCTCTTCGTGCTCCGCCCCATGCGCCGCGCCCAGGAACGCCGAACCGCTATGGTGGTCCCGCAAGGCGCCTGATCACCCGTTGAGGTAAGTCGCCCGCAGCGCCCCAATACCGTCGATCACGATCTCGACGGTATTGGTCGCCTCCTTCATCACGCCCACGCCCACCGAGGTCCCGCAGCAGATCACGTCGCCGGGCTCGAGCGTCATGTCGTGCGACAGCAGGCTCACCAGCCGCTCGACCGGGAACACCATGTCGGCCACCGGATAGTTCTGCCGCTCCACCCCGTTCAGGATCGTCCGCACCACCAGCGTCTCCGGCCGCAACCCGGTCGCCACCGCCGGCCCCATCAGCCCGAACCCGTCGAAGCTCTTCGCCCGCGTCCACTGAGCGAAGCTCGGGTCCCGGTTCAGGATATCGGCCGCCGTGATGTCGTTGATGCAGGTGAACCCGAACACCGCCCGCCCGGCCTCCGCCTCGCTCGCCCGCTGGCACCGCGTCCCGATCACGATCCCCAGCTCGCCCTCGTACACCACCTTGCCGTCATAGCCCGGCGGCCGCCGCACGGTCGTCTCCGGCCCGCCGTAGCACGACGCCCCCTTGATGAAATACAGCGGCTCCGCCGGCGTGGCCTGCCCGAGCTTGGCGGCCAGCGCATGGAAGTTGTTCCACAGCCCGATCATCTTGGACGGCGTCACCGGCGCCAGCAGCCGCACCGAGTCCAGCGGCAAGCGCTCCCCGGTCGCCTCGCAGCCCCCCAACATGTCGCCGCGGTGAACGGCGATCACGTCCCCCTCCAGCGTCCCGAACCCATCCGGCGCGAACCGAACCCAAAGCGCCATCAGTGCAGCCCGGCGATAGTCGCCCGCTGCCGCACCAGCGCCAGCACCACGTCCAGCGTGGGCGTCGGCAAACCCGTGAGCTTGCCAAGCTCCTGCACAACGGTCACCAGCGGATCGATCTCCATCGCCCGCCCCCGCTCCAGATCCTGCAGCATCGACGTCTTGTGCGCGCCTACCGCGCCCGCCCCGTTGATCCGCCGCTCCACATCCACGCGGAACTTGATCCCGAGGCTCTCCGCGATCGCCTGCCCCTCGAGCATCATCGCCTTCGAGACGGCCCGCGTCGCCGGGTCGCCCGTGATCTGCTCCAGCGTCGCATGCGTCAGCGCGCTGATCGGGTTGAAGCACAAATTGCCCCACAGCTTCAGCCAGATCTCGTCGCGGATGTTGTCCATCACCGGCGCCCGCAGCCCGGCCGCTTCCATCGCCTTGCTGAACGCCTCCACCCGCTCCGTCCGCTCCCCGCTCGGCTCCCCGACCGGGAACTTGTCCCCGTAGATGTGCTGGATCACCCCGGGCTCGACCACCTCGGTCGCCGGAAACACCACGCACCCGATCGCCCGCTCCGGCCGCAGCGTCCGCCACTGCGCTCCGCCCGGATCGATCGACTCCAGCGTCGTCCCCTCCAGCGCCCCGCCATGCTTATAGAAATACCAATACGGGATCCCGTTCACCGCCGTGACGATGCTGGTATCGTTACTCAGCAGCGTGGTCATCTGGTCGACCACCCCGGGGATCGAGTGCGCCTTGAGCGCCACGAAGATGCAATCCTGCGGCCCCAGCTCCGCCGGGTCGTCGGTTGCCGTCACCCGCGCGACCTTCTCCTCGCCCCCGATCCGCAGCCGCAGCCCGTTCTCCCGCATCGCCTTCAGATGCGCCCCCCGCGCGACCAGGCTCACATCCGCCCCCGCCAACGCCAGCTGCGCCCCGACATAGCCGCCGATGGCGCCCGCGCCATAGATACAGATCCGCATCTCTCTCTCCGCTCCGCGCACGCCCGGCCGCTCTCCCGGCTCCGGCTTCTAACCATGCGCCGCCCACCGGAGCAACAAGCCACGCCCCGGCCGGCAAGCGCGCCGTCTCAGGGCGGGTTGGTGCCGCTATCCACATGGGTGACCGTGACGACCGGATTTGACGTGACCGTCCCCGTCACGAGGCCCGGCGTTGCGCTGGGCGGCGCCACGGTGCCCAACAGCCCCATGAACTGGCTGCTCACCGTCGGCGGTGTCGTGCTCCGGTCGATGCAGGAGACCGACCATACCGAGCTCTTGCCGAACTTGGCCGCCAACCCGTTGGA
>JAVVHH010000006.1:0-51662 GCA_032249615.1 Acetobacteraceae bacterium | reverse complement strand
CGACATCTGCTGATGGGCATAGACTTTGGCGAGCAACTGGATCGGGATGTAGCTGCTGCAGATTGGCCCCAGTCCAGATGGTTGGCAGAGCTGCGCCGCCAGGAGTTTGCCTGGACCAATGCACGCTGCCGCCACAGAGAAGCAATGCCCGAGAAACAATCTCCGCCCCGCCATTCCGATCGCTCGTGTCGCTCGTGTCGCTCGTAGGAGATAACAGGAGGACGTTATAATTTTGCAACGGTTCTGTCTATTGGAGATACTGATGCCGATCAGCGAAGCCGCGCGACCCGGAGCGGCACCGGAGGGTGGCTGAAGTTGACGAGCGCGTAGAGCGGATCGGGCGTCAGCGTGCTCGCGTTGTCGCGTGAGAGCCGCACCAGCGCGGACGCCATCGGATCGGCACCGACCATCCGGCGGGCAAAGTCGTCCGCCTGATATTCGTGGCGGCGGCTGATCCAGTTGGCCACGATCGAGAGCACCGGGTCGGCCATCTGGATCAGCACGATGCAGACGATCAGAGCCAGCGCGTCGTCGCGATGCGCGATCCCGAAGCTCGGCAGCAGCCATGGCTGGTGGCTGAGCACGCCGAGCGCGAAGCAGCCGGCGAACAGCACCACCACCGACTGCGTCATGCCGAACCAGATGTGGTTCAGCTTGAAGTGCCCCAACTCGTGCGCCAACACGGCCTCGAGTTCCGCCTCGCTGTTCTTGGCGATCAGCGTGTCGAACAGAACGATCCGCTTGCTCCGCCCAAGCCCGGTGAAATACGCATTCCCGTGCGCGGACCGCTTCGACGCGTCCATCACGAACAGCCCGGCCGCCTCGAACCCGCAGCGCTGCAGCAGCCCCTCGATCCGCACCCGCAGGCTGCCCTCGAGCGGGCTGAATTGGTTGAACAGCGGCGCGATCCAGCGCGGAAACACCTCCACCATCGCCAGCATGAGCACGACCAGCCCGGCCCACGCCCACAGCCACCACGCCCCCGCCGACTGCATCAGCCACAACAGCGCGTAGAGCAGCGGCACGCCTAGGACCAGCGCCAGCACGGCCCCCTTCAAGCGATCGGCAAAGAAGCGAAACGGCGTCGTGCGATTGAAGCCGAACCGCCGCTCCACGCCAAACGTCCGGATCAGTGCCAAGGGGAGCCCGACCAGCGTGGAGATCGCCCCGACCGCAACCAGGAACGCCACGCCGCGCGTCAGTCCCCGGGCCACCACCGCCGCCACGCCGCCATAGAGCAGGTCATACCCGGCCCACGCCCAGCCGAGCGCGACGGCCAGCCCCACGACCGAGCCGGCCGCCCGCAGCCCCAACCGTGCCCGCTCGTAATCCGCCGCGCGCTGGTGCTCCTCGAGGCTCACCTCGTCCGCAAACGCCGCCGGCACCGCCCCACGGTGACGCGCCACCGTGGCCGCCTGCTTGGCCATGAGCGCCAGGAAAGCCGCCGTGGTGAGGCACGAGACGACCGTGAAAAGGATGAGGAGGGACATGGGGTGCTATTTAGTCGGCAAACTCCGGCGCGCTACGCGCGAGCCGACGCTTCACGCTCTCCAGGTGCAGCCGGGCACTTTCGCGATCACCTTCCCGCATCTGCGCGGCCACGCGGGCGGCGATCTCCGGCGCCACCGGGCACAGCGTCCGTCCCGTGCTCATGGCCCGGATCTGCACCTCCGCGGCTCGCTCCAGATAGTAGAGGTCGTCCCAGGCTTCGGCGACCGTCGCGCCCGTGACCATCACGCCGTGATTGCGCATGAACACGACATCGGCGTCGCCGATCGTGGCCGCGATCCGCTCGCCCTCCGCCCCGTCCAGCGCCAATCCGTTATAGGCGGCATCGACCGCGGTCCGTCCGTAGAACTTCAGCGCGGTCTGCCCGGCCCACACCAGCGGCTCGCCTTCGACCATGCTCAGCGCCGTCGCGTTCGGCATGTGCGTGTGGAACGCGACCCGGGCGCGCGGCACGAGTTGATGCACGCGCCCGTGGATATAGAACGCGGTCGCTTCCGGCTGGCCCTCGCCCTCGAGCACGTTGCCGTCGAAATCGCACATCAGCAGGCTGGATGCCGTCATCTCCGCAAAGGCCAGTCCGTAGGGGTTCACCAGGAACAGGTCGTCCCGGCCGGGTACCATCGCCGAGAAATGGTTGCAGATGCCCTCCTCGAAGCCATGCTGCGCCGCCGCGCGGAAGCATGCCGCAAGGTCGACCCGGACCTCCCGCAACGCCGCGCGGTCGATCTCGCCGAGATTGCTGCCGGGCCGCGCCGTGTTCGCCTGAAACTCATGTGCCATCCGCTCGCTCCTAACTCGCCAAACTCCGCCGCAGCCGGCTCAGCGCTCCCGGCAGGCCGCGCACCGTCAGCACGCGCCCGTTCTCATCGTAATTCTCCGACAGAACCCGCGCACTCTCGTACACCTCGCCCAACAGACCTTGCTTGGCATAGGGCAGAACCAACACCTCTTCCGTCATCGACGCCTCGAAAAAGTCGATGATCGTGTCGCGCAGCGCGCCGACATCCTCGGGCCTGTGCGCCGACAGCATGATGGCGTCCGGATGCCGCTCGGCCAGCACCGCCCGCTCCTCCGGCCCGACCCGGTCCATCTTGTTCAGCACCAGTCGCGAGGGCACCACGTCCGCCCCGATCTCGCGCAGCACGCTACGGCTCACTTCGAGCTGCGCCTCGTATGTCGGGTCCGACGCGTCGACCACGAACAGCAGTAGCGACGCTTCCAGCGCTTCGGCGAGCGTCGAGCGGAAGGAGGCGACGAGATCGTGGGGCAGCTGCTTGATGAAGCCGACGGTGTCGGACACCAGCACGCGGGGCCGGGTCTCCGGCTGCAGGGCGCGCACGGTGGTGTCGAGCGTGGCGAACAGCTTGTCCTCGACCAGCACCTGGCTGCCGGTCAGCGCCCGCATCAGCGACGACTTGCCGGCATTGGTATACCCCACCAGCGCGACCCGGAGCTGGTCGCGCCGGGCCGAGCGTCGCTGGTCGCCGTCGCGCTGCACCGCCTCGAGCTGGTCCTTCAACTCCGAGAGGCGGTCGCGGATCTTGCGGCGGTCGAGGTCGAGCGTGCTTTCGCCGGCGCCGGGTCCCTGCTGGCGGCCGCCGCCGGCCGAGGACTCGCGCAGGCGGGGTGCCACGTATTTGAGGCGCGCCATTTCCACCTGCAGCTTGGCTTCGCGCGTGTTGGCGTGGCGGTGGAAGATCTCGACGATCACGCCGGTGCGGTCCAGCACTTGCGCGCCGGTCGCCCGCTCGAGGTTGCGGATCTGGCTGGGCGAAAGCTCATGGTCGACGATGACGAACTCCGGCGGCGCTTCCACTGCTTCGACCGCGGCTTCCTTCTCGCTCGCCCCCTCGAACCGCTCCCGCGCCTTCGTTTTGTGGCGTGGCGCCATCGACCCGACGACGCCGGTGCCGCCCGTCAGCGCGGCCAGTTCGGCCAGCTTGCCGCTGCCGAGCAGGGCGCCCGCCCCGGTGCCCTCCCGCCGCTGCGACACCTGGCCGACCACCTCGTAGCCGAGCGTTTTGACCAGGCGGCCCAGCTCTTCGAGGCTGCCGGCATGGGCGACGTCGTCGACCTCGGGGGTTTGAATGCCGACAAGAACGGCGCGCGGGGTGGGGGGCTTGGTCTCCATGCCGCTCCCCTACCATGCCATCCTACTCGTCCAAAAACGCGCGGACGGTCGCGACCGTGCCGGGCGCCTCCTCCTGCGGCACATGCCCCACCCCTGGCAGCGCGACCAGGCGCGCGTGCGGCAGGGCGGCCAGGTAGTCGGCCGCATTGCGGAAGGGGATCATCGCATCCTTTTCGCCCCAGAGCAGCAGGGTCGGCGCGGCGATGGTTCTCAGCAGCGGCACCGGGTCGACCAGGATTTGCTGGCCCATCCGCGCCACGATCGACCGGCGTACGCCCGGCGCCAGCATCATGGCGCGATACCGCTCCATCAACGCCCCCGTCAGCGCGCGCGGATCGGCGTAAGCTGGGGCGAGGGTCGCCTTCAGCATGAATCCGGGCAGCACGTAGGGCAGCGCCCGCATCAGCAACGGCACGTCGGGAGCGACGCCGTAAGCGAGCCCCGGGCTGGCGAAACCATCGGGCGAAATCAGCACGAGCTTTGCCACACGCTCGGGATGCGCCGCCGCGAACCGCCAGGCGATCCGCCCGCCCATCGAATTGCCGACCACGCTCGCCCGCGCCACGCCGAGCCGGTCCAACAATCCGAGCAGGATCGCGAGGCTACGCTCATCGCGGTAGTCGCCGCTCGGATCCTCTCCGGTCAGCCCGAAGCCCGGCAGGTCATACCGGATGACCCGGTGATCCCGGTCCAACTCTGCGGCCCACGCATCCCACGTGTGCAAGCTCGAGCCGAAGCCATGGAGCAGCACGAGTGTGGGCGCGTCCCGCGGACCGGTGTCGCGGACGTGCAGCCGGGCTCCCAGCACGTCGATGAACTGCGAGGGCGGCCCAGCATAGGCGGCGATCAGCGCCGTGCGGGGCCAGTCGGGCGTGTAGAGCCAGGCTGCGGCGACGACGACGACGACCCCGATCAGCAGCACGGCCAAAAGCCTGAGCATTTACGTGCGCCCTTTCCTTAAAAATTTGACTGTCGGCCGAGCCAGCTTCCTTTAGGCGGTCGAATCCGCTCTATATGGAGCGTTGACCCGCCAGTCGGTCTGGCGCGCGGTCTCGTCGCGCAGAATACGAGAACAGGAGCGAAAGATGGACGGAGATAACGTCGGCCAATGCCCGATGACCGGGAACTCCCCTAGCAATTCCACGGCTTGGCCGCGGTCCAACCAGGAATGGTGGCCGAACCAGCTAAACCTCAAGATCCTGCATCAGCATTCGCCCAAAGCCAATCCGCTGAAGGAGACCTTCAACTACGCCGAGGAGTTCAAGACCCTCGACCTGGCGGCGGTCAAGCAGGACCTCTACGCCCTGATGCGCACCTCGCAGGAGTGGTGGCCGGCCGACTGGGGTCACTACGGGCCACTGTTCATCCGCATGTCGTGGCACAGCGCCGGCACGTATCGCATCGGCGACGGCCGCGGTGGCGCCGGGTCGGGCACGCAGCGCTTTGCGCCGTTGAACTCCTGGCCGGACAACGCGAATTTGGACAAGGCGCGCCTGCTGCTGTGGCCGATCAAGCAGAAATACGGCCGCAAGCTATCCTGGGCCGACCTGCTCGTGCTGGCCGGCAATTGCGCGCTCGAGGACATGGGGTTCAAGACGTTCGGCTTCGCCGGCGGCCGCGCCGACGTTTGGGAGCCGCCGGAGGATATCGACTGGGGCCCCGAGGAGACCTGGCTGGGCGGCGACAAGCGCTACAGCGGTGATCGCGTGCTCGCCGGTGCCCTCGGTGCCGTGCAGATGGGCCTGATCTACGTCAATCCGGAAGGCCCCGACGGCCGCCCGGACCCGCTCGGTTCGGCCCGCGACATCCGCGAGACCTTCGGCCGCATGGCCATGAACGACGAGGAGACGGTGGCGCTGATCGCGGGCGGCCACACCTTCGGCAAGTGCCACGGCGCGGCGAGCGCCGAGAAATACGTCGGCCCGGAGCCCGAGGCCGCCTCGATCGAGCAGATGGGCCTCGGCTGGAAGAACAGCTTCGGCAGCGGCAAGGCCTCCGACACGATCTCCAGCGGCCTCGAGGGCGCTTGGACGGCCCAGCCGACTCAGTGGGACAACGGGTATTTCGATAACCTGTTCAACTACGAGTGGGAGCTCCACCGCGGCCCCGGCGGTGCTTGGCAGTGGCAGCCGAAGGACGGCAATGCGCGCGACCTGGTGCCTGACGCGCACGATGCCAACAAGCGGCGGCCCCCGATGATGTTGACCTCCGACATCGCCCTGATCACCGACCCGGCCTATCTGGAGATCTCCAAGCGCTTCCACGCCGATCCCGACGCGTTCGCCGACGCCTTCGCCCGCGCCTGGTTCAAGCTGACCCATCGCGACATGGGGCCGGTCACGCGCTATCTCGGCCCGGACGTGCCGTCCGAGACGCTGATCTGGCAAGACCCGGTGCCGCCGGTCGATCACCCGCTGATCGGTGACGCCGAGATCGCGTCGCTCAAGCAGAAGGTGCTCGCCTCCGGCCTGACCGTTGCCCAGCTGGTCTCGACCGCCTGGAAGTCCGCGTCCACCTTCCGCCACACCGACAAGCGCGGCGGGGCCAACGGTGCCCGCCTCCGCCTCGCGCCGCAGAAGGATTGGGAGGCGAACGAGCCGGCTGAACTCGCGACCGTCCTCGGCAAGCTCGAAGCGATCCAGTCTGAGTTCAACGCCTCGGCACCCGGCGGCAAGAAGGTGTCGATGGCCGACCTGATCGTGCTCGCGGGTTGCGCGGGCGTGGAGAAGGCGGCCAGGGATGCCGGGCACGAAACCGAGGTGCCCTTCACGCCGGGCCGGACGGACGCAACGACGGAGCAGACGGACGCGCACTCCTTCGCACCGCTGGAGCCGCGCGCCGATGGGTTCCGCAACTATCTCGGCGACGGCAGAGGCCGCCAGGAGGAGTTGCTCCTCATCGATCGCGCCAACCTCCTCGGGCTCAGCGCGCCCGAGATGACGGTGCTCCTCGGCGGCATGCGCGTGCTCGGCGCCAATTACGGCGGCACCGATCTCGGCGTGTTCACCAAGCGCCCGGGCCAGCTGACGAACGACTTCTTCGTCAACCTGCTGGACTTCAGCACGACCTGGAAGGCGATCTCATCCTCCGACGACCGCTTCGAGGGCCGGGACCGGCGCACCGGGGAGCTGAAGTGGATGGCGACACGGTGCGACCTGGTGTTCGGGTCGAACTCCATCCTGCGCGCGGTGGCCGAAGTGTTCGGCTGCGCCGACGCGTCGGAAGCGTTCGTCAGTGATTTCGTCGCGGTGTGGACGAAGGTCATGAACGCAGACCGGTTCGACCTGGCCTGATCCAACTCCGGCGGGGTGGCACGATGCTGCCCCGCCGGCCAAATGGCGCTGCTTCCACCGATCGGGTATCGATGCGCCCGATTGCAGAGGAAGCCAATTTGACGACCGCCGCGCCCCGGACCGCCGACCACCACATCCTGTCATTCTCCTGCGACGACGTTCCCGGCATCGTCGCGCAGGTCTCCACATGCATCTTCGAACACGGCGCCAACATCGTCGAAGCCGAGCAGTTCAACGATTGGGAGACGAACCGCTTCTTCATGCGCGTCGTGCTCGATGCCCAGCCCGGTCCAAAGGCCGCCGACATCGCCGGCTTCCGCACTGCCTTCGAACAAATCGCGACCCGGTTCGGCATGGTCTGGCAGTTCCGCGGCCGCGCCGAGCGGAAGAAAGTCGTGCTGCTCGTCTCGAAGTTCGACCACTGCCTGGCCGACCTGCTCTACCGGCATCGGCTCGGAGAGCTCGAGATGGACATCACCGCCATCATCTCGAACCATCCCCGCTCGTCGCTCAGCATCACGTTGGCCGACGAGATCCCGTTCCATTTCCTCCCGGTCACTCGCGACACCAAGGCTGAGCAGGAAGCGCGCATCAAGGCGATCGTCGAGCAGACCGAAACGGACCTCGTGGTGCTCGCCCGCTACATGCAGATCCTGTCCGACGACATGGCGCACTTCCTCTCGAGCCGCTGCGTCAACATCCACCACAGCTTCCTGCCCGGCTTCAAGGGCGCCCGTCCCTACCACCAAGCCCACGCGCGCGGCGTGAAGCTCATCGGCGCCACGGCCCATTACGTGACCGGCGACCTCGACGAGGGCCCCATCATCGCGCAAGACGTCGAGCGGGTGAGCCACCGGGACACGCCGGAAGACCTGGTCCGCAAGGGCCGCGACATCGAGCGCCGCGTGCTCTCCCGGGCCGTCCTGCTGCTGCTGGAGGATCGCGTGATCATCAACGGCAATCGAACGGTCGTCTTCGCCGACTAGGGAGCACCATGACAGCGTCCAATCCCCTGCTCCGACCCTGGGACACGCCCTTCGGCATCCCTCCGTTCGACGAGATCCGGCCGGAACATTTGGAGCCGGCGTTCGCGCAGGCCATTGCCGAGCACTTGTCCGACATCGCCGCGATCGGGGCGGACCCGGCGCAGCCGAGCTTCGCCAACACGCTGGAGGCTTTGCAGCGGTCCGGGCGGTTGCTGGGCCGGGTCGGGGCGTTGTTCGACAATCTCTCCTCCAGCCTGGGCGGCGAAGCCTTGGAAGCGGTGCGCCGGACGATGGCGCCGATCCTAGCCACGCATGGGACACGGGTGGCGCTGGACGCCGGGGTCTTCGCACGGGTTGATGCCCTGTTCGCTCGGCGGGACGAGCTCTCGCTCGACCGGGACCAGCGCCGGCTGCTGGAGCGGACTCATCTCGGCTTCGTCCGCAGTGGCGCGGCGTTGGACGGGGCGGCGAAGGAGCGGCTGACCGCCATCTCGTCCCGGCTGGCCGCGCTGCACACGGCCTTCGGCCAGAACGTGCTGCACGACGAGAAGACCTGGCAGCTCCCGCTCGCCGAGAGCGAGTTGGAGGGACTGCCCGCGTTCCTGCGGGACGCCGCGGCCGAAGCGGCGGCGGAACGGGGCCTCGCCGGACATGTCATCACCCTGTCGCGCTCGCTGGTCGAGCCGTTCCTAACCTTCTGTCCCCGCCGCGACCTGCGGCAGACGGCGTACGCGGCCTGGGTCCAGCGGGGATACCATCCGGGCGCGCATGACAACCGGGCGCTGGTTCCCGAGATCCTCGCGCTGCGTCGGGAACGGGCCGGGCTGCTGGGCTACGCGGACTTCGCAGCCTTCCGCTTGGCCGACACGATGGCGGGGACGGCCGACGCCGTGAGATCCCTGCTCGACGAAGTCTGGCAGCCCGGCCTGCGCAAAGTCGCCGCCGAGGCCGAGCGCCTGCTCGCCGTCGCGCGGGAAGACGGCTTCAACGACGCAATCGAGCCCTGGGATTGGCACTTCTACGCGGAAAAGGTGCGCCGGGCAGACCACGCGCTGGACGAGGCGGCGCTAAAGCCGTTCTTCCCCTTCGAATCTTTGCAGCGCGCCGCGTTCGATACCGCGAGCCGGCTGTTCCACCTCGAGTTCGTTCCGCTCAAGGTCCCGCTCTATCATCCAGATGTGCGAGCCTACGAGGTGCGCGAGGCCGGCGCGCATGTCGGGATCTTCCTCGCCGACCCGTTCGCGCGCCCGGACAAGCGCTCGGGCGCCTGGATGAGCAGCTATCGCGACCAGGAAGCGATGGACGCGCCCGTGTCGCCCATCATCGTCAACAACAACAACTTCACCAAGGGCAACCCGACGCTGCTCAGCCTGGACGACGCCCAAACGTTGTTCCACGAGTTCGGCCACGCGCTACACGGGTTGCTGAGCCGGGTCCGCTATCCGGCGCAATCCGGCACCAACGTGCGGCGCGACTTCGTGGAGTTGCCTTCCCAGATCTTCGAGCACTGGATGAATCTGCCGGAGACAATGCAGGAATATTGCCGCCACGTCGAAACCGGGGAAGCGCTCCCGGCGGCGACGATCGACCGGCTGGTGGCGGCGCGCGGGTTCAACCAGGGCTTCGAGACAGTGTCCTACACGGCGTCGGCCATGCTGGACATGGCGCTGCATCTGCATCCCGCGCCGGACACGATCGCCGTGGAGGCGTTCGAGGCGGAGTTGCTGGAGGCGATCGGGATGCCAGCCGCCGTGGGCATCCGGCACCGTGCCGGGCACTTCCAGCACCTGTTCGATGGGGGCGGCTACGCGGCTGGCTACTACAGCTATCTCTGGGCGGCGGTGCTGGACACGGACGGGTTCGATGCCTTCAGCGAGGCGGGCGACCCGTTCGACCCCAGCTTGGCAGCCCGGCTGAAGACGCTGCTTGCCGCCGGCGACACGGAAGACCCGATGGCTCTCTACAGGGCGTTCCGCGGCCGGGCTCCCACCACAGCGGCGCTGCTGCGCGATCGAGCCCTCGTCCCGGCGTGAGCCGCGTTCTCGTCTTCGGTGGCACCGGCACCATCGGGCGGGCCACCGTCCAGGCGCTGGTAGCGGCCGGGCACGAGGTCGTCTGCTTCGGCCGCCGCGCTCCCGACGGCGTTGAGTTCCGGGCCGGCGACGTGACCATGCCCGCACAGGCGTTTGAGGACGAGCGATTCGACGCGGTCATCTCGTGCCTGGCCTCGCGCACCGGCGCGCCGGACGATGCGTGGGCGATCGACTACCGAGCGCACCGCGCGATCCTCGAGGCGGCTCAGGCGGCTGGGGTCGGGCACATGGTCCTGCTGTCGGCGATCTGTGTGCAAAAGCCACTGCTCGCCTTCCAGCACGCCAAGCTGGCGTTCGAACAGGCGCTCGTCAGCTCCGGTCTGCGCTACTCCATCGTCCGCCCGACCGCCTACTTCAAATCGCTCTCCGGACAATTGGACCGCGTGCGGCGGGGCAAGCCGTTCCTCCTGTTCGGCGACGGGCGGAGCACCGCGTGCAAGCCGATCAGCGACGACGACCTGGCGGCCTACCTGGTCGGCTGCCTGCACGACGAGCGGCGATGGGACCGCATCCTGCCCATCGGCGGGCCCGGCCCAGCGATCACCCCGCGCGAGCAGGGGGAACGGCTATTCGCCCTGCTCGGCGCCAAGCCCCGCTTCCGATCGGTGCCGGTCCGCCTGCTGGACGTGATCGTCGGCGTGCTACGCGCGACGGGGCTCCGCGAGAAAGCCGAGTTGGCCCGCATCGGCCGCTACTACGCCACCGAGTCGATGCTGGTACTCGACCCGGTCACCGGCCGCTACGATGCCGACGCCACGCCCGCCACCGGTTCACAAACTCTGTTCGACTTCTATGCGCAGCTCGTGACGCGAGGCGCGAGCGTCGAACGGGGCGAGCACGCCGTGTTCTAGCGTTGCACGCGGAAGAACCTGGGCGCGCTCACCTTGGAGAGCGTCGGCTCCGAACTCCGATACAGCTCCCCCTCGGCCGTGTCCTTGCCGATCACAGCCCCGGCGCCGATCCAGCAATCGGGCGCGATCGTCACGTTGTTGGCGACCGACGAGTTGACGCCGAAGAAGCAGTTTCGGCCGACGTTGCAGAAGCCGGAAACGACGACGTGCGACGAGACGAAAACGTTGGGGCCGATGACGGAATGGTGGCCGATATGGTTCCCGCTCCACAGCACGACATTGTCGCCGATTGAAACGAAGGGCTGGACGACGTTGTTTTCGAAGATGAAGCAGTGCTCGCCGAGCGTCGCGTTCTCGTACACGAAGGCGTTCGGGCTAATGTAGCTGGCGAGCCGATACCCTTTCTGCTTGGCCGCCGCGGCAAGGCGGGTGCGGAGACGGTTCAGTTGCACGTAGGTGACCGCGACGAAGACGTCGTGGTCCGCCGGCGTCGCGACATCCTCCAGCGTCTCGAACGGCACGACCGGGCGCCCGTGCAACTCGTCCCGCTTCAGGTATGCCCGCTCGACGCTGAACGCGACGACCGAATAGTCCGTGTGGGCGCGGAAGTATTCGTCCGCGATCTCGGCAAACGCGCTGTCCCCGACGATCACCAGCTTGCGCGATTTCTGCCGGGCCGAGCTCATGGCCGGCATATGAGGAGATCCTCCCGCCGGTTCGCCATCGGCAACCCCTCGCCTTGCGGAACGATGAACGCGTGGGCTCCCGCGGCCCGGACCCGGAGCAGCAGCCCGGCCATGACGGCGTCGTCGATCAGCCCCGCCCGCGGCCCGTCGATGAGGGGCGGCGGCGTGTCGGTGCCGCCCGTGAAGGCTTGATGGAACGCAAGACCTGCGGGACTCGTGAAAAAGCGGTTGCGCATGGACATGTTCGGAATGTCCCCGATCAGAGCCCGGCCTCCAGGCGCCAGCAGCTCGAGGCAGAGATCAATCGCCTCGAACGGGTTCGCGTCGACGAAGATGTATTGAAAAACCGAATACATCAGGATGACGTCGACCGTGCCGGACAGGCCGGCCAAAGCGGCCCGGTTGGTCGGGAACAAGCCGGGGTGGCGGATGATGAACGGCTCGTCCGGTAGCAGCGCGAGCATAGGCTCCGAGTCAACCAGCACCAGCTCGTGACCTCGGTCTCGGCACAGACTGATGACCATGGTGGCGAGGTCGCTGCAGCCGGGCCCGATGTCGATGACCCGGCAGGGCGGGCCACTCAGCCTCGACAGTTTCCCACAGATATCTTGGAAGATGGCTGCCTCGAACCCCGCCCGGTAAGAATCCGGGAAGCCGATCTTCTCATATTTGCTCAGCGTTTCGTCCGCGGCGAGCTTGGCAAATCCCGCGTAGTCGAGTTCAGACCACCGAGTGCCTGCCGACGGCGCCGGACGCTGCGGTCCATCGTTCAACTGGGCTCATCCCTCTGCGGCGCCGCTCTATCGTAACAACCCTGCGCGCGTGCGGCTACTTGTTGGGTGGCGGCGCTTTGCGCGCTTCGGCCATGCCTTCATGGTCCGGCGCCGAACCGACCTCGTTGTCGGTGCCGAGCATGGCTGCTCCAACATCGACCTTCTCGGTCTTGACCTTGTCTTCTCGCTTGGCGTCCGTGATCTCCTGTTTGATCTGGGCACCCTGGGACCCCACAATTTTCTGCGTATCGTCAGGCATCAGGTTCTCCTTCGCTGCCAAAGGTGGGGGGTGGACCGCGCTTGCCCAGCCTTGGTCAGGCGGTTTGGCCCATGAAGCGCCGGGCCGCTTCGGCGTAATCTGGATGCCAGCGCGAGAGAGGCGGCCGGTTCTCGACGATGTCGCCGGCGGCCCACAGGATTCGACGCTCGTCCAGCGCGCGAGGAACGTCGTTGTCCGGGCACAGGATGTAGAAGTCGCCGACTTCGAGGCGCTCGAGCATGAAGTCGACGGTCTGCTCGGGCGTCCACGCGGCGTCGGGCTTCTCGCTGCGGCCCTTGGCGGTCAGGGGCGTGAACACGAAGCCGGGGATCAGCAGGTGCGCCGTGACCTGACAGCCTTCGGTGGTGCGCAGCGTGTGCTGCAGGGCCTCGGTGAATGCCTTCACGCCGGCCTTGGCGACGTTATAGGCCGGGTCGCCCGGCGGCGTGGTGATGCCCTGCTTGGACCCGGTATTGATGATCAGGCCGGGTCCCCCAGCCTCGATCATGCCGGGGGCGAACACCTGGCTGCCGTGGATGACGCCCCAAAGATTGGTGTCGATCACGCGTGACCAGTCCGCGGCGGGACCGAACATCTCGCTGCCAGGCTGGATGGCAGCGTTGTTCATCAGCACGTCGACCCGGCCAAATCGGTCGAGCACGAATTTTTGCAGCGCCATCAGGTCGTCGCGGTGGCGAACATCCGTCGGATGGACCGCGACGCTGCCGCCGATCAAGGTGCGCGCGTGGTCGAGCCGTTCGCCGGCCAGGTCGGCCAGACACACCTGCAGGCCGAGGCGGGCGAAAGCGGTGGCGGCGGCCAGGCCGATGCCGGAGGCGCCGCCGGTGACGACGGCGACGGCGCCGGGCTTCAAGATGGGATGGGGCATGCTGGCTTAAGGCGGCAAGGGCTCGCGAGTTGCCGCCGCCGACTCATATGCGAAGCATGACCGAGACGATCGACCTCCCCGAGCTGCCCCCGCACGCGTTCGACAAGGCGGATCGCTCGCCCGACACCCTGTTCTATCGCCAACCACGGCTGGTGACGCATATCGACGCGGCCGCGATCGCCGCCGTCACCCAGCTTTACCGCGAGTTCCTGCCGGCCAGGGGCACCCTTCTCGACCTCATGAGCAGCTGGGTCAGCCACCTGCCGGAAGAGGTCGCGTATGCCGGTGTCACCGGGCACGGGATGAACGCGGCGGAACTGGCGGCCAACCCGCGCCTGACCGCGCGTTTCACGCAAGACCTGAACGCGGAGCCGGCCTTGCCGCTGGCCGACGCCTCGTTCGACGGCGCCTGCCTTTGCGTGTCCGTCCAGTACTTGCAGCACCCCGTGGCCGTGTTCCGCGAGGTGCGGCGCGTGCTGCGACCGGGCGCGCCGTTCGTGGTGACGTTTTCCAACCGCTGCTTCCCGACCAAGGCCGTGGCGATCTGGCAGGCGCTTCAGCCGCAAGAGCAGCAGGCGCTCGTGGCCCTGTATCTGCAACGCGCCGGGTTTACACGTTCCGAGTTTCGCCACGCCGTCGCCCGCGGGAGTGACCCGCTCTGGGCGGTCATCGGCACCAACTGACGCCCGAGTGCGCTATCGCCGCGATCAGACGGCGCGCTTGCGCAGCAGGTAGCGCTGGTGGCCCTCCAGCACCAGCTCGCGACGCTGGTTGTGGACAGTGCTGGCTAGCCCCAGGATGCCCGTGCTGCGCCCGGGGGTCAGTTCGGTGATCTCGAGGGCAGGATAGATCGTGTCGCCGGCGAACACGGGCTTCAGGAAGCGGGAGGATTGCTCGAGGAAGCCGACGAGCGACTCTTCCACCTGGAACGGGAACAGCCCGGCGCCCGGAGCGGTGTGCGCCAACGTTTGCAAGCCGTGCGCCAGGAGCCCCGGCATGCCGCGCGCGCGGCAATATTCCGCGTCGTAGTGGATGGGATGGGTGTCACCACTCGCTGCTTGAAACGCGAGAAACACGGCGTCGGTCATCGTGCGGCTGGGCAGGACGAAGCGCTCCCCGAGCGAGAAATCCTCGAACCATCGCTGGTCCGGGACCATCCGGTGTGCCGCCGGGTCGAAGGGTTGGCTCACCTCAGCAGGTCCGGCCCCCGTCGATGACCATCGTCTGCCCGGTCATGAAGCGGCCCGACGCGGCGGCCAGGAACACGGCGGCGCCGGCGATCTCGTCGGGCTCGCCGATGCGGCGCAGCGGGGTGTCGCTCACGCGCCGCTTTAGGTTCTCCGGGTCTTCCCAAAGCGCGCGGGCAAAATCGGTGCGCACCAGGCCGGGAGCGATGCAGTTGGCGCGGATGCCGCGCGGACCCCACTCCACGGCGAGGTTGCGGGCGAGCTGCATGTCGGCGGCCTTGGATACGCCATAGGCGCCCAGCGTCGCGGTGCCGCGCAGCCCGGCGATCGAGGAAACGATGATTACCGCACCCTCCCCTCGCTCGGCCATGCCGGGCAGCACCATCTGGCAAAGCCAGTGATTGCTGCGGATGTTGCTGCCCATGATTCGGTCCCAGGCGTCATCCGGAATGTCGGCGCTCGGCCCGAAAAAGGGATTTACCGCGGCGTTGCACACCAGAGTGTCGACCCGGCCCCACTCCGCCACCGTTCGCCCGACCAGCGCCTGCAGCTCTTCCTTGCGGCCGATGTTGCAGGCGACTGCGATCGCTTTGCCGCCCTCCGCCTTGATGCCGGCGGCGACGGCGTCGCACGCGTCCTGCTTGCGGCTGCTGATGACGACCCGCGCGCCATGCTGGGCCATCCGCTCGGCGATGGCCCGCCCGATGCCCTTGCTCGACCCGGTGATGATGGCAACCTGCCCGTGCAGATCGAATAGCGTGGACATGTCCTCACTCCGGTCGGGCCTGGCTCGCGGGGATGGTGGTGCTGCTGGAGGGGATTGAACTCTCGACCTCTCCCTTACCAAGGGAGTGCTCTACCACTGAGCTACAGCAGCGCGCCCGACGAGAGTACTACGTGCGCAGACGAGCCGGGTCAAGCCACCTGAAGTTTCCATCACATTCACGTGAGCGTAGTAACCGTTTGTTGACTCCTTCGTAGGCCGGGCCCTTAGGCTTTTATTCGAGGAAACGGCAGGTCGTTTCACAGGAGAATCAAAATATGTTTCGGCAAAACCGGCCGAATCTCAATTATCGTCCCGATCCGAGCCACAAAGAATTACCGGCTGGTTCGGAACTATTGATCGCGTTGCCGCTCGGTCTCGCCGGTTGGTGGGCGATCGTCCATGCCGTGATTTGGCTTGCCGCAGGATAGACCGGCTTCTGACCGGCCCGCGGCCGATCCAGCATCACCGTCAGGCGATCGCAGCGCAGCTCGGCTTGAGCGCGAAGCCGCGGCCCTCCGTGCCAATCTGCGCCGTCGTAAGCAGCAGAGCCTCGCCCGCAAGGCGGAAGCGCCGACGACGGAGCGCCCTTCGGACCGACAGGGTGACGACAGCGCCCAGAGCTAGCGGCGGTACGGCCGGGCTGGCTCTCTTGCGACGGCTGCGTTAGACGCAGCGAATGTCCGTGATGCCCGACCATTGGATTCGCCGAATGGCGACCGATCATGCCATGATCGAGCCCTTCGTCGCCTCGCAGAAGCGAGATGGCATCATCAGCTATGGCCTTTCGAGCTACGGCTACGATGCCCGGGTCTCCGACGAGTTCAGGGTGTTCACAAACGTGGACAGCGCCGTTGTCGACCCCAAGAACTTCAGCTCCGAGAGCTTCGTCACCCGCTCTGGACCGTCCTGCATCATACCGCCCAACTCCTTCGCGCTCGCCCACACGGTCGAATATTTCCGCATCCCGCGTGACGTCCTGGTGATCTGCCTCGGCAAGAGCACCTATGCCCGTTGCGGCATCATCGTGAACGTGACCCCGCTCGAGCCGGAATGGGAAGGCCAGGTCACGATCGAAATCAGCAACACGACGCCGCTGCCCGCGCGGATCTACGCCAACGAGGGAATATGTCAGTTCTTGTTCTTGCAGGGGGCGAGTCCGCCCGAGATCAGCTACGCGGACAAGGCGGGCAAATACATGCATCAGCGCGGAGTGGCCCTGCCGCGCATGTGAGGAGAACGGGCATGGACCGCATCCGGATCCGCGGCGGCCGCCCTCTCGAGGGCAGCATCACGATCGGCGGGGCCAAGAACGCGGCACTCCCGCTCATGACCGCCGGCATGCTGACCGACGAGCGGCTGGTGCTGACCAACGTGCCCAAGCTCGCCGACATCGCCACCATGTCCGCGCTCGTCTCCCAGCACGGTTGCACCGTCGACCTGACCGAGGGCGCCAGCAGCAACGAGCGCTCCCTCTCGATCGGCGGGGCTATCGGCAACACCGAGGCGCCCTACGACATCGTGCGCAAGATGCGCGCCTCCATCCTGGTGCTGGGCCCGCTGCTCGCCCGGGTCCGCGAGGCCCGGGTCTCGCTGCCGGGCGGCTGCGCGATCGGCACGCGGCCGGTCGACCTGCATCTCAAGGGCCTCGAGCAGATGGGCGCCATCATTTCGCTGGACGGCGGCTACATCCACGCGACGGCACCCAAGGGCCTGCACGGAGCGACGATCGTCATGCCGTTCACGTCCGTGGGCGCGACCGAGAACCTGCTCATGGCCGCCGCGCTCGCCGACGGGCAGACGATCCTCGCCAACGCCGCGCGCGAGCCGGAGATCACCGATCTGGTTCACTGCCTGGTCGCGATGGGCGCACGGATCACCGGCACCGGCACCGACCGGCTCGTCGTCGAAGGCGTCAAGTCGTTGAGCGGCGCCCGGCACCGGATCGTCGCCGACCGGATCGAGACGGGCACCTATGCTTGCGCCGCGGTCATCACCGGAGGCGACCTCCGCCTCAAGGGCACCTCGCTGGAGCATCTCGGCTCGGTGGCGACGGTTCTGGTCGAAGCGGGCGCCGAGGTTTCAGAGGAAGGCGACACGCTGCACGTCCGCCGCCTCGATGGCCTGCGCGGCGTCGACGCGATGACGGAGCCATATCCGGGTTTCCCGACCGACATGCAGGCGCAATTCATGGCCGTCATGGCGGTCGCTGAAGGCGCCTCGATGGTCACCGAGACGATCTTCGAAAACCGGTTCATGCACGTCCCCGAGCTCAACCGCATGGGCGCGCGCATCAACGTGCATGGCTCGTCGGCGATCATCCGCGGCGTCAGCGCGCTCTCGGGCGCGCCCGTCATGGCGACCGACCTGCGCGCGTCTTCCTCGCTCGTGCTGGCCGGGCTCGCCGCCTCCGGCGACACGGTGGTCAACCGAGTGTATCACCTCGACCGCGGCTACGAGGCGTTGGAAAGTAAGCTCGCC
Source organism: Acetobacteraceae bacterium (assembly GCA_032249615.1). Lineage (GTDB taxonomy): Bacteria > Pseudomonadota > Alphaproteobacteria > Acetobacterales > Acetobacteraceae > JAVVHH01. The sequence goes on along the minus strand of JAVVHH010000006.1, from coordinate 33,761 downwards.
GCCTGCGGCGCCAATATCGAGCGCATTCCGGGCTGATCCCCGCCTGCGCGGGGCAGGGATAGCGCGCCGCCGCTTCCCGCCTGCGCCCGTTGATGCTAGTGGCCGCCGCAACGCGATTAGGGATCCCCATGACCGCCCCTTTTCCGGCAGCCGCTTTTGCGCCGGAGATCGACACGCCCATCGTCCTCGCCCTGCCCAAGGGCCGCATCCTCGGTGAGTGCGGCCCCCTGCTGGCGCGCGCCGGGATCGTGCCGGCACCAGACCTGCTCGACGAGGACAGCCGTCGCCTCCGTTTCCCGACCGACGACCCGGGGCTCGACGCCGTGCGCGTCCGGCCCTTCGACGTTGCGACCTTCGTGGCGTTCGGCGCGGCCCATATCGGGATTTGCGGCGCGGACGTGCTGATGGAATTCGAATACTCCGAAATCTACGCGCCCCTCGATCTCAGGATCGGCGCCTGCCGCGTGAGCGTGGCCGAGCCGGCCGAGACCGCGGGGCTCGACGACCCGGCGACCTGGTCCCGCGTCCGTGTCGCGACGAAGTACCCCAACATCGCGCGACGGCACTACGCGAGCCGCGGTATCCAAGCCGAGATCGTGCATCTGAATGGCGCCATGGAGCTCGCGCCGGGCCTCGGTCTGTCCCGGGTCATCGTCGACCTGGTGCAAACCGGCAGCACGCTGAAGGCGAACGGCCTGAGGGAGACGGAGATCATCGCCCAAGTCACCAGCCGCCTGATCGTCAACCGCACGGCGCTCAAGACGAGGCCCGAGGCGATCGGCGCGCTGATCGCCCGGTTCCGCGCGGCGATGGCCGCTTGAAGCGCCTCGCCACCACCGACGCCGACTTCGCGTCCAGCTTCCGCGCGCTCGTCGCCGACGGCCGCGACACGACCACACGGGTGGACACGCCTGTCGCCGCCATCATCGCCGAGGTTCGGGCGCGCGGCGACGAGGCGCTGATCGACTACACCGCGCGCTTCGACCGGCTTACCCTGACGCCCCCCACCCTTCGCGTCACGGCCGAGGAGATCGAGGCTGCCGCGTCTGCTGTGCCCGCTGCGCTCGCGGACGCTCTCGATCTGGCCGCGACGCGCATCGAGCGTTTCCACCGCGCGCAGATGCCGGCCGACCTTGAACAGACCGATGAGGCCGGGCTGCGTCTCGGCCTACGCTGGACCCCGCTCGACGCGGTCGGTCTCTACGTGCCCGGCGGGAAGGCGGCTTACCCTTCGTCGGTGCTGATGAACGCGCTGCCCGCCCGCGTGGCCGGGGTGGGGCGCATCGCGATGTGCGTCCCCTGCCCGGGCGGCCATCTCGAGCCGCTGGTGCTCGCCGCCGCCCGTCGCGCCGGGGTTTCGGAAATCTACCGGGTCGGCGGCGCGCAGGCCGTCGCTGCCATGGCCTACGGCACCGCCACCATCAAACCGGTCGACCGCATCGTGGGGCCCGGCAACGCCTACGTCGCCGAAGCAAAGCGCCAGGTGTTCGGCCGCGTTGGCATCGACAGCATCGCCGGTCCTTCAGAGGTCGTCATCCTCGCCGACGGCGCGCAGAACCCGGCCGACGTCGCCATGGACCTTCTCGCCCAGGCCGAACACGACGAGAGCGCGCAGAGCATCCTCGTCACCACCGATCCCACTCTCGCCGATGCCGTCGCCCAGGCGGTCGAGCGAGCCCTCGAGACGCTACCGCGCGCCGCGATCGCCGGCGCGAGCTGGCGCGACCATGGCTGCATCGTGCTGGCCCGCGATTGGAACGAAGCAGCGGCGCTGGTCAACGAGTTGGCGCCCGAACACCTGCAGATCATGGTCGCCGAGCCGCGCGCGCTGTTCGGCACCATCCGCCATGCCGGCGCCGCCTTCCTCGGCAGCTTCTGCCCTGAGGCGGTCGGCGATTACGTGGCCGGCCCCAACCATGTTCTGCCTACCGGCCGTACCGCCCGTTTCGCGTCCGGCCTGTCCGTTTTCGATTTCCTCAAGCGCACGACGTGGGTGGAATGCGACCGGGCCGCCCTGGACCGGGTCGGCCCCGCTGCCGTGGCATTAGCCGACGCTGAGGGCTTGACCGCCCACGCCCGCAGCATCAGCCAGCGGCTGCGCGCTTGACCCTACCCGGCCCCGTGCTCATGTTCCGGCAATCCGTAAGCAGGACATCTATATGGAAGATGAAGGATTTGAATGTCTAAGGAAGATATGATCGAGTTCAGCGGCACCGTTATGGAGCTGCTGCCCAACGCCATGTTCCGGGTCAAGCTCGACAACGAGCACAGCATCCTCGCGCACACCTCGGGCAAGATGCGGAAGAACCGCATCCGCGTGCTCGCGGGTGACCGCGTCAACGTCGAGATGACGCCCTACGATCTTTCCAAGGGACGCATCACGTTCCGCTTCAAGTAAGGCCCGGCCTCACCGAGCCGTCTCGGCCGCCGCCATTGGTCCTGGCTTCGGCCAGCCCGCGTCGGCTCTCGCTGCTGGCCCAAATCGGCCTCGTGCCGGACAGCGTCATCGCCCCCGATATCGATGAAACCCCGCGCTCGGCCGAGGTGCCGCGCCTCTACGTCCAGCGGATGGCAACCGAAAAGGCCGCCGCGGCTTCTGCCCCCGGCAGCTACGTCCTTGCGGCCGACACCGTCGTCGCCCTGGGTCGCCGCATCTTGCCCAAGGCGGCCGACGCCGAAAGCGTCCGCGCGTGCCTCGCCCTGCTATCCGGGCGCCGCCATCAGGTGCTCACCGCGCTCGTTCTGATCGGTCCGGATGGCGGCCGGTCCTTGCGGGTCAACACCACTGCGGTCGCGTTCGCCCGGCTGACCAAAAGCCAGATCGATGCCTACGCGGCGTGTGGCGAGGGGATCGGTAAGGCGGGCGGCTATGCCATCCAAGGCCGCGCCGCGGCGTTCACGCGCTTGCTGCTGGGCAGCTACTCCGGCGTCGTCGGTCTGCCGTTGTTCGAGATGGCCCAGCTACTGCGCGGGCGCGGCTACCCGGTGCCGTGACCGAGATCCTGGTCGAAGCCAGCCCCGGCGAGGTCCGCGTGGTGGTGCTCGACGGGCAAACGCTGCAGGAATACGCGCTCTGGCGCCCTGGCCGGCCCGACGGGGTCGGCGACATCTACCGTGGCCGGGTCATCGCCCATGTGCCCGCGATGGCAGGCGCCTTCGTGGCGCTCTCCGACAGCGAGGGGTTCCTCCCCGATAGCGAGGGCGCCACGGGCGCGGTAGCAGGAGCCCTGCTGACGGTTCGGATCGTGCGCGCCGGGCAGGGCGGCAAGGGTCCCCGGCTCGGCGCGGCAAGCGCGGCCCCAGGCGAGCCAGGGCTGGTCAGCCGGGGCCCCACGCCGCTCGAGGCGATCCTCGCCGCCCACCCCGGTGTCACCCCTAAGCACGGCCCCTTCCCGCCCGCGCTCGCCGACGAGATCGCCGCGCTCGCGGAACCGCACGCTGACCTCCCCGCAGGCATGCGCGCGCACATCTATCCGACGCCGGCCCTGGTCGCGATCGACCTCGACATGGGCTCGGCAACCGCCTCCCGCCAACCCAAGGCCACCGGGCAGATGGCCGCGAACCTTGCCGCACTGCCGGCGCTCGCGCGGCAACTCCGTCTTCGCAATCTCTCGGGCGCGATTCTGATCGACCCGGCCGGGCTCAGCCTCAAGCGTCGCCCGAAACTCGCCCCCGCGCTCGCGTCGGCGCTCGCCGCTGACCCGCTCAAGCCGCAACTGCTGGGCTTTACCGCGCTCGGCCTGGCCGAGATCGTCCGCCGGCGCGTCCGCCCGCCGTTGCATGAGCTGCTCAGCGGGCCGCACGCAGCCGGCCTTGCCGCACTGCGCGCCATCGACCGCGAAGCCGCTGCCACCCCGTATGCCGCCTTCGGCCTGACCTGCGCCCCGGACGTGGCAGCGGCCCTGGCCCGCGACCCCGTCGCGCTCGCCGATCTTGCAGGGCGCACCGGGCGTCCCTTGATACCAAGGCCCGACCCGGCCCTTTCCCCCGGCGCGTGGCGGATCGAGAGGCCCGATTGACCCATTCCTGTCCCATCTGCGGCCGCCCGGCGGACACAGCCCGGTATCGCCCCTTCTGCTCTCCCCGCTGCGCGAACGTCGATCTCGGCCGCTGGTTCACCGGCGCCTACGCCATCCCGGGGCCCCCGCCGGAGCTGGACGAAGACCCGCCCGACAGCGAATCTTCCGAGCGCTGACCGAGGAGGGTTGAACTCCCGGCCGCCCCGGGCTATCCACCCCGCTCTCGTCGGCGCCCAGGTAGCTCAGCTGGTAGAGCATGCGACTGAAAATCGCAGTGTCGGTGGTTCGACTCCGCCCCTGGGCACCACGCCTCGCTTAGCCCCGAGAGCAATCTTCCAAGCCGCCTCCGCGTGGGAGAAGCGGGCTCTCTCCAGGGCATCAACTTCAGAATTCCCGTTCATTGATCGTCGGCGCCGGCAGGGCGACATTGTTCCCCATGAACAGGGCTTCCGACATCTCCGCTTATGATCCGTTCGGTGACCCCGTCCTGGGGCGGCAACGGGATCGCAGCACGCGCGGCGGGCGGCGGGTGGCCATCGCCGTCTTCTGGTCCCTCGCGTTCCTGCTGATCGTCGGCCGGATCTATCAGAACGATTTCGGCAGCCCCCGGCAGCCGGGCGTGGAGTTGGCCTCCCGCTAGCCCGGGCCGGCGGACGTCAGGCCGCCATCGACGACGATCTCCGTCGCAGTCACGTATCTCGCCTCGTCCGACACCAGGTAGCGGATGGCGTGCGCGATGTCCCACGCGTCCCCCATGCGCCCCATCGGCACCTGCGCGTTCCGGCTCTCGACCAGCGCGGCGGCGTCATTGGCGCCCAACTGCTTCAGCAAGCGCGCCTCGACCAGCGGCGTATGCATCAGCCCAGGCACGACCGTGTTGCAGCGGATGCCGTCCTTGGCGTGCGTCAGCGCCACCGATTTGGAAAACGCAATGATGCCGGCCTTGCTCGCGGTGTAGGCGATGTGCGACCGGCCCGTCAGGATCCGCATCCCGGCCACGGATGACAGGTTCACGATCGCGCCGGAGCGTTGCGCCAGCATCGGCGGCAGCGCGTATTTGCAGCCGAGGAACGCCGTCTTCAGGTTGAAGTCGATCTGCCGGTCCCAGACCGCCTCGTCCATGTCGACCGCAGAACCGGGATGCGACCCGCCCACGTTGTTGACCAGGATATCCAGCCGGCCGAAACGGTCCAGGCAGGCCTGAACGGCGCCCTCCACCTCGGGGGCCGCCAGCATGTCGACCACGGCGGTTTCGCAGGCCCCGCCCTCGTCGTGGATGATCTGCGCCGTCTCGCGTACCGCATCGGCCACGATGTCGAGCAGGAACACGGCCGCGCCCTCGCGGGCCAGCAAGACAGCCGTCGCCTTGCCGTTGCCCCAGCCCGGCCCGACGCTGCCCGCGCCCGTGACGATCGCGACTTTTCCAGACAGGCTACCCATTGGTGGCTCCTCGCGCCGATCGCTTCGGTTCGAATCGATAGGGGCTAGCGCTGCCGAACGCCGGGTCGAGCACGAGCCGGTGTTCCAGGGGCGGGAAGGCCCGGCTGCGGCAGCCTTCCCTGTCGCACAGCCGACATGAGAGGCCGATTCCGACCGCTGCCTGTTCCAGATCGATCCCATCGGCATACACGAGCGACCCCGCATGCCCGACGTCGCAGCCCATGGCGATCACATGCGTCGGCGGCGGCTCGCCCCAGCGGGAGGCTCGCCCGGTCACCGAGCGGGCGAAGCACAGAAACGTCGCGCCATCCGGGAGGCGCGCGACCTGAACGTGGATCTGCCCGGGTTGCGCAAAGGCGCCGTGCACCACCCAGCGCGGACACGAGCCGCCGAAGCGCGCGAAGGGGAAGCCGGCGGCGGAGAACCGCTTGCTGACGTTTCCGGCGGGATCGACCCGCAGGAAGAAGAACGGCACGCCCCGCGCGCCCGAGCGCTGCAGCGATGACAGGCGTTGGCAGATCTGCTCGTAGCTCATCCCGAACCGTTCGCCGAGCGCCTGCACGTCGTGCCGCAACGCCGCCGCGGCCTCACGGAAGCGGTCGTACGGCAGGAGCACGGCGGCGGCCATGTAGTTGAGCAGGCCGAGCCGGATCAGCGAGGCGGCCTCGGTCGAACTCGGGGCGATGGCGGCAATCTGCGCCTCGATCGCATCTTTGGCCTCGAGCAAGACGAGTTGGAACGCCAGGTGAAAGGCCTGGCTCTCCCGCGGCAGCTGCTCCGAGAGCGTGAAGCTGCGCGTGGCGGGGTCGTAGCGCCGCAGCGCTCCTTCGAGCGGGCCGACATGGACATTCAGCCCATGCGCGCGCCGGAGCCGGTCGACGATGGCGTAGTCGCGGTCGGACGGCAGCACGGGCAGCGGCGCCGAGAGCGCGTCCGCGGTCGTCTCGAGGTTCGGAAAATGGTTGGCCCGGTCGTGAAAGGCGTCGCGCGCCTCTTCGTTGGGCATCACCATCCGGCGGCCGGAGGGCAGCGCGATCCCGCTGCTTTCTTCTCGGGCGACACGCCAGGCGCGGTAGAGGGCCAGGATGGCGCGGGCAGCGGCCGGGCTGTCGGAAGCGAGCGCGGCGAGGTCGCGGCCATCGACCGGCTGATCGAGCACCGGATCGGCGAACACCTCACGCAGGCCGGCCTCCAGCTGGCGTTCTTGCGTGCCGGACAGCGTCGCCAGATCGACCTGCAGCGTTTCAGTCAGCTTGATGAGCAGCGCGGCGGTGACCGGGCGCTGCTCGTGCTCGATGAGGTTGAGGTAGCTGGCCGAGATGCCCAGCCGGGCGGCCAGGGCCTGCTGCGTGAGGGCCTGTTCGGTGCGGAGGCGGCGCACGGCGCGGCCGATGAGCGGGGCGGCCATGGTCGCGAATTTACAGGGTGTCTTTCCACAAATGTCAACCAGAAGCCGTGCTGCGCAATCTCGGGCCACATACGCAGCTCGGCTCTGTCAATCCGCTACAGATTACCAGGCCAAGACCGCGCCGCTATAGTCCAGGAAGGCCGACCCCGGAATTTGCCGGCGCTCCTCGATGACGTCGGCGATCCCGGTGACGCTGGTTGCGACGTCCAAATCGGCCCCCTTGCCGCCCATATCGGTCTCGACCCAACCGGGATGGAACGACAGCACCGGCCGGTTACCGAAGCTCGCGACCTTGGCTCGCGTCAGCGAGTTCAGCGCCGCCTTGCTGGCCCGATACATCGCCTTGTTGTCCTGCGCCGTCAGCGACACGCTGCCCATGCGGCTACTCATGAAGGCCACCATGCCGTCCGGCTTCACCCGGTCGAGCAGCGCCAGGGCAGCCCGGACCGGCGCGACGGCATTGGTCATGAACAGGTGGCCGATCGCCTCGAGGCCGATCGTCTCGAAGCCGTCCGGCTCGGAGATGCCGGCGTTGACGAACAATAAATCCAGATCACGGACGTCCAATGCCGCGATGCTCTTCGGATCGGTGATGTCGGCGAGCGCGGTACTGGCGCCGGCGGCCTCCAGAGCCGCGCGGTCCGCTTCCCGCCGCACCGTGCCGGTGACCTGCCACCCGCGCCGCGTCAACTCGCCGGCAAGGCCGAGGCCGAGGCCGCGTGAGGCACCGAGGATCAGAGCATTTGGCATGGGCGATTCCTTCGATTTGGCTGCAGGGGAAATCGGCGCTTGCCGGCCGTTGCGCAACCCACGTTCAGCGCGCGTATCAGCCGCCCTCCGCCGGAGCCTCCTTGAGCGGCTTGCCGCGTCCCTTCCGGCCCGCCCCGCGGCGCTTGCCAAGCTCGGACTCGGCCTTGGCGACCATCTCGTCCTCGTGGCGGTTCACCCAGATCACGAACCAGATGATCAACCCGAGGGCGACCGCGCCGAGACCCATGCCGATCGGCCCCAGAAAAGCTTTGATATGGTCGCCAATGAGGTAAGCGGCCCCGCCGTAACCGACCACCCAGCAAAAGCCGCCCAGCCCGTTCCACAGCAGGAAGCGGAGCCACGGCATGTGCACCGCCCCCGCGAGCAGGGCCGCGAAGGTGCGCATGAAGGCGATGAAGCGGGCGAAGAAGACGACCTTGCCGCCATGCCGGTCGAAAAGATACTCGCCGAGGATCAGCCGCTTTTCGGTCAGCCCGATCTTGCCACCCCAGCGCGCCAGCGCCCGGCGCCCGACCGTCTTGCCGAGCAGATAGCCCGCATTGTCGCCCATCACGGCGCCCACCACGGCCCAACCGAGCGCGGCGTAGATGTCGATACCGCCTTTCGTCGCCGCGTAGATCGACAGGGCGATCAGCATGCTTTCGCCGGGCACCGGCATGCCCATGCTTTCGACGAAGATCACCACCGCCACGAACCATGTGCCGTGGTGCTGGACGAAGGTGTCGAGCCACTCAAGCATCCGCACTCTCCCGGAAGCGACGCCAGCCCTCGGCCCGCAGCGTACAGGCTGGGCACGTGCCGCAACCGAAACCCCAAGCATGGCGGTGTGTCCGGTCCCCCAGGTAACACGTATGCGTGAGCTCGACCGTGATGTCGAGCACGCCGAGCTCGTCCGCCATGGCCCAGGTCTGCGCCTTGTCCAGCCACATGAGCGGAGTCTCGAGCACGAGCCGCCGCTCGAGGCCGAGATTGAGAGCCACCTGCATGGCCTTGATCGTGTCGTCGCGGCAGTCCGGATAGCCGCTGAAATCCGTCTCGCACATCCCGCCGACGATCCGACGCAATCCCCGGCGATAGGCCAGCGCCGCGGCATAGGTCAGGAACAGCAGGTTGCGGCCGGGCACGAACGTGGTCGGCAAGCCGTCCGCCCCCATTGCGATGGCCACCTCGCTCGTCAACGCCGTCTCGCCGAGGGCAGCGATGCCGGCGCCGATGTCGATTACGGCGTCCGGCCCCAGCCGCTCGCCCCAGCGCTCGGCCAGCGCGATCCTGATCGGCTCGCGGCAAGCCAGCTCGACCGCGTGGCGCTGCCCGTAGGCGAAGCCGATCGTCTCGACCCGGCCGTAGCGCTGCAGAGCCCAAGCCAGACACGCCGTGCTGTCCTGCCCGCCGCTGAACAACACCAATGCGCCGTCACCCATCGCGCCGTTCCCACCGAGCTCTTATCTTAGGCCTTATGGACTTGGACTTCAGCGAAGACGAGATCGCCCGCTACTCGCGCCACATCCTGCTTGCTGAAGTCGGCGGCACCGGCCAGGCGAAACTGCGTGCCGCCCGGGTTCTGATCATCGGCGCCGGTGGGCTCGGCAGCCCGCTACTGCTGTATCTCGCGGCCGCCGGCGTCGGGACCCTCGGCGTGGTCGACGACGACCGGGTCGATCTCTCGAACCTGCAGCGCCAGATCGCGCACACCACCGATCGGGTTGGCGTCGCGAAGGTCGATTCGGCGGCTGGGGCCGCCCGCGCCATCAACCCGGCCGTGTCCGTCCACACTCACGCGACTCGGCTGACCGCCGGCAACGCGCTGGATCTCATCCGAGACTACGACCTCGTCTGCGACGGCAGCGATAATTTCGACACGCGCTTTCTCGTGGCGGATGCCTGCGTCCTGGCAAAGCGCACGCTCGTCTCCGCCGCGGTCCTGCGCTTCGACGGGCAGCTCTCGGTCTTCAAGCCGCATGTCGGCGGACCCTGCTACCGCTGCCTGCATCCGGCGCCGCCGCCGCCCGGCCTGGTCCCGTCCTGCAGCGAGGCGGGCATCCTCGGGGCCGTTACGGGTGTGATGGGAACGCTGCAGGCGACCGAGACGCTGAAGGAGATCATGGGCATCGGCGAAAGCCTTTCGGGCCGGCTGCTCATCTGGGACGCGCTCGGCGCCCGCATGCGCACCGTCCGCCTGCCGCGCGATCCCGCCTGCCCGCTCTGCGGCGACCACCCTATCATCACCGACCTGTCTGCCCATGCCCGCTGACAACCTGGGCATCCTGCTCCTCAGCGGCTCGCACGAGCGCGCGCACTACGCCTTCATGCTGGCGGTCGCCGCGGCGGCAATTGGGCGACCCGTGGTAATGTTCGCCAGCAACGAGGGTTGCCGGGCGCTGCTGCACGACTGGTCGAGCCTCCGCGACTCCGGACGCGATGCCACGGTGATCGCGCAAGGCGTCGCCGGCTTCGACGAACTGCGCGAAGCGGCGCTCGAGTTGGGAGTTCGGCTGCTGGCTTGTGAAGCCGGGCTCCGGATGGCCGTGCTGCCAGCAGAGGCGCTTTTGCCGGCGGTCGAGGTCGCCGGCATTCCGACCTTCCTCATCGCCGTGGGCGGGGCCGGGATCGTCACGCTCTGACCGGCTTGACCCGGTGGCGGCGTCCGCGGCAGGGAGAGCGCATGCGATCTGCTGCCTTCATCCTGCTGGCTCTGCCAGCCTATGCCATGGCACAGCCAGCGTCGCCCGCCCCCCAAACCACGCCGCAGCGACCGGCCGCCCCGCAAACGTCGACAGCCGCCGCGCACAAACCGGCTGCGGCGCCCACGAAGCCGAGCGCTGCCAAGTCGCCCCCAACAAAGGCAAGCCCAGCCAAGCCGGCACAAACCAAGTCGGGCCAGACCAAGCCCGCTAATCACAAGCCCGGCGTGGCGCCGGCTCACAAGGCGGTGTCGCCGGGGGCTCCGGCTGCGCCCGCCCCCGAACCCGAAGCGGCCCAACCGAACCCGGCCGAGCCTCCCAAAGGCAGCAAGACCGGCCTCCCGCTACCGCGCTTCGCCGCGCTGCGGTCGGACGACGTCAATTTCCGCACCGGACCCGGCACGCGCTACCCGATCGAGTGGGTCTACAAACGCCGCGACCTTCCCGTGGAGATCGAGCGCGAGTTCGACTATTGGCGGCTCGTCAGGGATCCGTCGGGCAACAAGGGTTGGGTCAACCAGGCCACCCTGACCGGGCGGCGCACGGCGGTCGTCGCCGGGTCGCAGCGCGTGCTGCACCAGGCGGCCAGCGAAACCGCGGCCGCCGTCGCCAAGCTGCAACCCGGCGTCATCCTGCGGCTACGCGGCTGCGAGGCCAATTCGGAGTGGTGCCTGGCGCAGATCGGGGATTATCGTGGCTACATCAAGCGCAGCGAGATCTGGGGCGTCCTGCCCGGCGAGGTAATCCAATGAGCGACGCACAGCCAGACGCACGACCCCGGGCCATGCACGATCTCGGCGGCGTCTCGCGCTTCCTCTGCGAAGGCATCGACACCGAGCCGCACGCGCTTACCGAATTCGACCGCACCGTCGACGCGATCCGGCAAATCCTGGGTGCCAAGGGTGTTATGAGCGTCGACGAGCTCCGCCGCGGCATCGAAGCCATCCCAGAGGCCGACTACCTCCGCCTCTCTTATTACGAGAAGTGGATCCGCTCGATCACCGACAACCTGCTCGCCCGGGGCGTGATCACCCAGGCCGAACTCCAGGCCGCCCTCGCCAGATGCTGACCCCCGGCACCACCGTCCGCGTGCGCGATGACTGGCCCGAGACCCGCGGCCCCTGCCACATCCGTACCCCGCATTATCTGCGCGGCCGCACCGGGACCGTGCTTCGCCACCTCGGTGACTTCCGCAACCCGGAAGACCTCGCCTTCGCCCGACCCGCCGCCACCCTTCCGCTCTATCACGTCGCCTTCACGCCCCAGGCGATCTGGCCGGATGCCGGCGCCGGCGAGATCGTCGTCGAACTCTTCGAACCCTGGTTGGAGCCGCTATGACCGCTCTACTCGAGACCAAAGGCGATCGGCTGCTCGCCGCGATCCGCCACTTGCTGGCCGAGAAAGGCATCGCCACCCACCCTGAGATCAAGGCCGCCATCGAACGCACGGACCGCGCCAGCCCCGCCCAAGGCGCCCGCATGGTCGCCCGCGCCTGGACCGACCCGGCCTATCGCGCCCTCATGCTCGAGGACGGCGCCAAGGCCGCCGAGAGCCTCGGCATTCCCATGCGCGGCTTGCCGCCGCTCGGCGTGCTCGAGAACACCGAGACCACCCACAACCTGGTCGTCTGCACCCTCTGCAGCTGCTACCCGCGCGGCGTGCTCGGCTACCCGCCGTTTTGGTTCAAATCCGTCGCGTACCGTGCCCGCGCCGTCCGCGACCCGGCTGGCGTGTTGGCCGAGTGGGGCACCATTCTCCCCGCCAACACCGCCATCCGCGTGGTGGACAGCACCGCCGACTACCGCTGGATGGTGCTGCCCCGCCGCCCCGCGGAAACGGAGGGCTGGAACGAGGAACGGCTCGCCGCCCTGGTGACCGCCGAAGCCATGATCGGCGTCACCGTTCCGGTCGTGAGCTAGCTACCCCGCTTCGGCACCTCGGCCAGAAATTCCGCCAAGGGCTTCTGGTAGAACTTCGCCATCGACGTCGTGCCGTGCCCGCGCGTTTCCGCGCTCTCCGGGATCAGGTAATAGCGGGCGTTCTTTAGGTGCTTGAGGGCCTTATCCATCACGCCGGTCTCCGGCGGATTGCGCTCGTCGTCTGCCGAGTTAATCACCAGGACAGGGGCGGTGATCTTGTCCAGATCCGGCTCGGCATCGTAGTCGCGGGAAGCATCCCACTGATACATGAAGTCATTGGCGTCGGCGGTGAACGGCGCGGCTTGCCGCTTGGCTAGTTCCGCATCGGCCGCCGCACGGGTCGGCGCTTCCTTCGCGTAGGCGGAGTTGCCGCCGCTGGTCGCGATGCCGAACCAAACGTTCGCGACTTTCAGGTTCGGGGGCTGCTCCGTGTAGTTGCCGTTCTTCCAGGCCGGGTCGGTGCGCACCGCATCGATGATCATGCGCCGCATCATCCAGTTCCGGCTCGACATGGCGGTCGGCTGGCTCGCCATCGGCACCAGCGCGTCCATGAAGTCGGGGTGTTTCTCCCCCCAGACCCACGTCTCCATGCCGCCCATCGAATTGCCCATCACCAGTCGCAGGTGGTGGATGCCCAACCCCTGCGTCAGCATCTCGTGCTGGGCGGCGACCATGTCGTCGTAATCATATCGCGGGAAGCCCGCGCGCATCCCGTCCGACGGCTTGGTCGATTGGCCCGCGCCGATCACGTCCGGCAGGATGATGTAGTATTTCGACGCATCCAGCGGTTGCCCCGGCCCGAATAGCTCCCCGGCGAATGCCGGACTGAGCAGCCCGGTGCCGGTCCCGGCCGTGCCGTGTAGCATCAGCACCGGCTCGCCCGTCTTGGCGCCCACCGTCGTGTAATGGAGCTTCAGCTCCTTCATGACGGTGCCGTCGTGGAAATGGAAATCATGCGCGACGTAGTCGCCTTGCACCGGCTCCGGATAAGTCGCGGCCACCGCCGCGCCGCCCATCATCAGCAATGCCGTAAGAATGCGCCCGATAAGCGCCATGACGACCCTCCTCCGATTGTTTCGGGGGAGCTTAGGCGGACGGCGGCCACCACCACAATGGTCCACAGGCGAGCCTCAGCGGACGAAGCGTCGAGAACAGGCCGCGATGACCAACATGGCCGCGAGCAGCACGCCCAGCGCGATCCGCAGCCCGATCCACTCGGCCACGCCGCCGATGAGCGGCGGTCCGACCAGCATCCCCGCATAGCCGAGCGTCGCGACGGCCGCGATGCCGGTGCTTGCGGCAGGCCCAGCCCGGCCCGCGGCGGAAAACAGCACCGGCGCCACGTTCGCGCCACCGAGCCCGACCAGCCCGAAGCCGGCTGCCGACGCCACGGGCAGCGCCATCGCCAGAGCCACGCCCGCCGCGGCGATCGCGGCGCCGCCCTGCAGCACCGCGCGTGAACCCCAGCGCCGCACCCAGCCGTCACCCAGCAGCCGCGCCGTGATCATGGCCGCGGAGAACGCCGCATAGCCGCTCGCCGCCAGACCGGGCGTGAACCCGGCGACGTCGCGCAGGAACACGCCCGACCAGTCTGCCACTGCGCCCTCGGTCAAGAACGCCAGCAGACAGAGCAGGCCGATGCCGAACAACAGCTTGCCAGGCCGGACGCCGCCTCGCGCCGGCCTTGCTTCGCTCAGCCCGGGCTCGGGATCGAGGAGCACGTGCCCCACCGCGCAAGCCGCCACGGCGGCCGCCGCGCACAGCAGCCCGCCTCGCGGACCCATGCCGGCTGCCGCGCACCCGGCCGTCAGGACCGCGCCCAACAACCCGCCGAGCGAGAACGCCGCATGGAACGACGACATCACCGCGCGCCCGGTGTCCTGCTCGAACCGGCTCGCCCGCGCGTTCATCACCACGTCGAGCGACCCGGCCGCGGCCCCGCCCAGCAGCAGCACGCCCGCCAGCCCGGCCGCGCCCGTGACCAAGCCCGGTAGCGGCAACGTGGCCGCGAGGCCGAGCCCGCTCGCCGTCAGCAGCCAGCGTCCGCCGCGCGCCCCGAGCCATCCCGCGACCGGCATCGCCACCATCGCTCCCGCCGCCACGCAGAGCAGCGCCGCGCCCAGCACGCCGTCGGAGAGCCCGAGCTCAGCCTTGATCCCGGCGACGCTGCCCGCCCAACCGCCATAAGCCAGCCCGGCCGCGACGAACAACAGCGCGATGCCGGTGCGGGGCGCCGCCAGAAGCGTGGACGCCAGCCGCCGATCGGACCCGGCAGTTGGCATCCGGCCGCCGCTTACCCCACCCGGTCCCAGGCCGGCGCAAAGCCCGGATTGACGCAACGCTGATCCTTCGGCAGCGCCGCGATCGCGGCCCGGTCGGCGTCGTCGAGCTGCAGCTCGAGCGCGTCGAGATTGGCCTGCTGCGACTGCCGCCGGCCGGCCTTCGGGATCGCCGCGACGTCGTCCTGGGCGAGCAGCCAGTTGAGCGCCACCTGTGCCGCGCTAGCCTCGTGCTTCAGCGCGATCTGCTCCAGCACCGGCTGCTGGGCGAGCCGCCCCTGCGCCAGCGGGCAGTACGCAACCGCCGCCGCGCCAACCGCCCGCGTCCCCTCGACCATCCGCTCCTGCCCGAGCAGGACGTGGTATTCGAACTGATTGCAGGCGATCGGCGCCCCGATCTCGTCCACAGCCCGGCGCAGAAGTCCCGACGGGAAGTTGGCAACCCCGATCGAGCGTGCGAGGCCCTGCTCCTTCAGCCGGACCAGCTTTTCCAACGCATCCGCGAGATCCATCTCCGGCGCGGGCCAGTGGATCAAATAGAGATCGACGTAGTCCGTCCCGAGCCGCTTCAGGCTCGCCTCGGCCGAACGCTGCATGTCGTCGCCGGCGAGATGCTGCCACCACACTTTGGTGGTCAGGAAGATGTCGCCCCGGGCCACGCCGCTACCCGCGATCGCCTGCCCGACCGCTTCCTCGTTGTCGTACATCTCGGCCGTGTCGATGTGCCGGTAGCCGAGCTCGAGCGCAGAGGCGACCGCTGTCGCACATTCCTCGCCCTTGAGCCGATACGTGCCCAAACCGAGCTTAGGCATGCGCATC
This sequence comes from Acetobacteraceae bacterium, assembly GCA_032249615.1. Taxonomy (GTDB): domain Bacteria; phylum Pseudomonadota; class Alphaproteobacteria; order Acetobacterales; family Acetobacteraceae; genus JAVVHH01. Next base: position 18,425 of record JAVVHH010000006.1, on the reverse strand, counting down.
CCTTGCGCGTCGATTGTTTGCATGTCTGGTTTCCTACCGCTTTGCGAGATCAACGAGCGCGGCGAACCCCGCCTCGGTTCCAAACGCGAGTTTGCTGCCGTCGGCCGACCAGGCCAGAGCGGTCACCGGGCCATGCCCCGGCAATGCGACCGGCAGAATGCGCTCGCTCGCCACGTCGGCGACGACGACCAAGCCGTCGGCGAACGCGGCCGCGACCATGTCCTGCAGCGGGTGGAACGCGACCCGCGTGCACATCACGCCATCGCCGCCGGCCAACTCCAGCGGCGCCTTGCCCATCGGCCCCCCGCCGAAGAACGGCCAAAGCACCACCGTATCCGCGCCCGAGGAGGCCAGCCACTTTCCGTTGCGGCTGAATGACAGGCTTTCCGTTTTGGTCGGATACCCGCTCATCCGCATGTGCTGGCCATCGGCCAAGCGCCAGCCATGCAGCGCGTTCTCCTGCATGCAGGTCACCGCCGCCTCGCCGCCCGGATGCAGCGCGATGCCGGTATGGCTGCCCTTCCACTCGAGCACCCGCGGGGTATCGACCTTCGCGTTCACGAACCACAGCGAACACCCGTTGTAGTGCGACGCCGCGACCCGCTTGCCCTTCCCATCGAACACGACGCCCGTCACGCTCGACGGGTGTTCGAGGCTCTTCAGCCGCTCCCCCTTTCCATCGAAGACGTGCACCACCTTACCCACCGCGCACGCCGCCAGCGGCGCCTTCGCATCGCTGAACGCCGCCACCTGCTCGACCCACTTGCCTTTGAACCGCGCGACGTCGCTCACCGCCCCATCGGCCGCGACCCGGCGGAACCCCCCGTCATCCCCGCCCGTCAGCCACCCGCCCCCTGCCGTCACCATCGACAGCACGGCCCCGTCATGCACCTTGACCGTCCGCCACCCGCCCTGTTCCGACACCAGCCGCAACGTCCCATCGCCCAGAGCGAACCCCGCCATGTGCCCCGAGAACCCGGCGCCCACGACGAACTCGCCGAGCGCCTCGCCGATCGTTCGATCGGCAAGCGCAGCCCCCGCCGCCATCAGCGCGGCGCGTCGGCGATTTCGAGCCGCCGCTTGACGTCGTCCAGATCGCCTGCGACCCGATCCAAGCGTCGGAAGATCGAAGCCACGCTTCCCTGGAGCAGACCAAGCCTCTCCTTGACCTCGATGAAGTCGGCTGAATGCTGGTCCACCTTGCCGCGGATGTGACGCAGCAAGCTCAGAACGAGGTTATCGGGTCCGGTGTCACTCATGCCGGCACCTGACAGCTTTCAAATCCCCGCCGCAGCTGCGGGCGATTGAGGTTACGACCGATGAACACCAGCTTGCTCCGCCGCTCCCCCTCCGGCCACTTTCCGATGAAGTCGCCGTCCGCGATCATGTGCACCGCCTGGAACGCGAACCGCCGATCCTCGCCCGGATAGGCCAGGATACCTTTGGTTCGCAGCAGATCCTGTCCTTTCTCGGCCAGCAGCGCGCTGATCCAGGCGTTGAACTTCTCCGGGTCGACCGGACGGGACAGCTCGAAGCTCATGCTCGCCACGTCGTCGTTGTGGCTATGCTCGTGCTCCTCCTCGAGGAACTCGGGCTCCCGCTCGAGCACGCGCTGGAGGTCGAACGCCCCCTGGTCGAGGATGTCGGTCACCTTCATGGCGGCCCGCGTCGTGCGGTGGATCTTGGCGAAGCGGTTGATGCGGCGGATCTGCGCTTCGACCGCCGACAGCTCGTCGGGAGTCACGAGATCGGTCTTATTCAGCACGATCACGTCGGCGAAGGCCAGTTGTTCGGCGGCTTCCGCGCTATCTTCCAGCCGCGCCGGCAGGTTCTTCGCGTCCACCACCGTGACGATGGCGTCCAGCCGGGTCCGGTTGCGAACCGTGTCGTCGACGAAGAACGTCTGCGCGACGGGCGCCGGGTTAGCGAGCCCGGTGGTCTCGATGATGATGCCGTCGAATTTGCCGCGCCGCTTCATTAGGCCGCCGACGATACGGATCAAATCGCCGCGCACGGTGCAGCAGATGCAGCCATTGTTCATCTCGAACACTTCTTCGTCGGCATCGACGACCAGGTCGTTGTCGACCCCGAGTTCGCCGAATTCGTTGATCACGACCGCGTATTTCTTGCCGTGGTTCTCGCTGAGAATTCGGTTCAGCAGCGTCGTCTTGCCGGCTCCGAGATAACCGGTCAGCACCGTCACCGGCACTTGCGTATCGGACATGGATTGAGCCTCGTGATGCAATCGTCCCTGCGATATAGTCGCTCCGGAGCCGGATGGCACCGTGGGTGTGGGATCTACGCCGGCACCGATCTCGGCGAGCCGTCCGCGGCGTAGGCCAAGGCGAGCCCGAGCTGCAGGAAGAAGTAGCCGGCGAGCGGCATGGCCACCCAATCCGTGTTGCCCGCGATCGGCCAGAGATGGATCGCCGCCGCGATGAACAGCCCGGTCCGCAGCGGATCCCCGCCGATCCCGCGCCCGATTGCCAGCAGCCACGCCAGCGCCAATGCGACGAAGAGCGCGAGCCCCGGGTAGCCACCCTCCACCGCCGCTTGCATGTAGAAATTGTGCGGGTGTTGGACGCACATGTCGGCCCCGCCGCCGTCGCCACCCTCCCAACCCTGGAAGTATTCCGGATCCGTGCACAGCCGCCGGAACCCGTCGAACCCGGCCCCGAACACCGGGTGCGCCGCGATGATCGCGCTCGAGCGCGCCGCGATCTCGCCGTAGTGGTTGCCGCTGAAATTCTCCATCTGCGCCGTGAACTCCGTTCGCACCCGGTGTGAAGCGCTCGGCGACAGGACGGGCAGCGCAGCCAGCATCAGCACGGCTGCCACCCCGGCTCCGAGCACCGCCCACCGCGCGCGACGCATCAGCAACGCCGTCAGCACCAGGCCGAACAGCGTGAGCAGCAGCGGCATCCGCTGCGCGACGAGGAACATCAGCACGACGCCACCCACCATCGCGGCCAGCGCCCGCCACCGCGTGCTCGACCAGACCAGCAGCGCCGGGAACAGGATGCGCGACAGCACCGGCCCGGCCCGCGGCTTGGTGTAGGGACCGGTCAGCTCGCCGTCGGCCCCTTTCGGCCACCCCAGCAGATTGTGCCCCCACGCATATTGGGCCAGGCACTGCACCCCGATGTAGAGCACCGACCACCGCAGCAGCCGGGCCACCCAGACCCGCAGCCAGTGGCCCTGCAGCAACCAATAGCCGAGCGCCGCGGCCAGCAGCGGGAAGCGGACCACGGCCAGCGCCTGACCGAGATCGTCGCGGAAGCTGCAGAGCACGAGCCATCCCCACCAGGCCGCCGCGAGGCGGACCCAGGCTCGCCCCAGCCAGCCCCAGTCGCGCCGCATCGTGCACTGGACGAGAAAAAGGACGTCGATCAGGCTTAACGCGATGTCGGCCAGCGCGCGCCCGTGCAGCAGGAACAGCAGAAGCAGCAGCACGAGGGCCACACCCGCCCGGTCCATCCAGGCAAGCATCCCCGACCGGCGACCGACCCCCAGCGCCGCCGAAGTCACGATGACTGCTCGTAATGATCCATTTGCCAGGCGGCCGGCTCCTGCGCGGCGAGGTCATACCACTCGCTGACGAGCGGATGCGCCCGCACCGCCTCGCAATAGGCCTGCGTGTCGTCGGCGACCGGTGGCTTGTAGGTCAGCAACCGGGTCACGACCGGCGCGAACATCACGTCTGCGCCAGTGAACAGGGCTCCGAACAGGAAGGGGCCATCGCCCCCGAATCGCTGCCGGGTCTCGCGCCACAGCCTCTCGATCCGCGCGATGTCCGCCAGCGCCGCCTCCGTCCGGCCGCGCCCGGTGCCGTCGCGCCCCAGAACCATCGGCATGGCCTGCCGGAGGCCGCGAAACCCGGCATGCATCTCCGCGCTGATCGAGCGCGCCCGCGCCCGCGCCGCCGTGTCCTGCGGCCAGAGCGCCGGATACGCCTCGGCGCAATACTCGCAGATGGACAGGCTCTCCCAGACCTGCACGCCCCGGTGCTCGAGGAACGGGACCAGGCCGCTGGGCGAACGCCGCGCCACCGCGCTGCCGGGGCCGCCCCCCTCCAGCGGGATCACGATCTCCTCGACATCCAGCCCGGCCAGCCGAACCGCCAGCCAGCCGCGCAACGACCACGACGAGTAGCGCCGCGTTCCCAACAACAAAGTCCCGTCCGCCATGCAGCCCTCCGCACTTCGCGCCGCTATCGCACGCTTGCCCACCCCGCGCCAAAGCGCGATGGTTGGCGCCATGAACGAGATTAGCCGGCCCAACAACCTCGACGCGCATTGGATGCCGTTCACGGCCAACCGGACCTTCAAGCAAGCGCCGCGCATGCTCGCCCGCGCCGCCGGCATGTTCTATTACACGCCAGACGGCCGCGAGGTCCTGGACGGGACCGCCGGGCTCTGGTGCGTCAACGCGGGGCACGGGCGCCGCGAGATCGTCGAGGCGATCCAGCAGCAAGCGGCGGTGATGGATTTCGCGCCCACCTTCCAGATGGGTCACCCGATCGCGTTCCAGGCTGCCTCCCGCCTGGCCGAAATCCTCCCCGCGCCGCTCGAGCGTGTGTTCTGGACCAATTCCGGCTCGGAGAGCGACGACACCGCGCTCAAGATCGCGCTCGCCTACCAGCGCGCCCGGGGCCAGGCCCAGCGGGTCCGCCTCGTCGGCCGCGAGCGGGGCTATCATGGCGTCGGCTTCGGCGGCATGTCGGTCGGCGGCATCGGCCCTAATCGCAAGCAGTTCGGCGCCCTGCTCCCGTATGTCGACCACCTGCCGCACACGCACGACCTCGACCATAACGCCTTCACCAAAGGGCAGCCCGCCTGGGGCGCCCACCTCGCCGACGCGCTCGAAAGCCTCGTGGCCCTCCACGGCGACACCATCGCCGCCGTGATGGTCGAACCGGTGGCCGGCAGCACGGGCGTGCTCGTGCCGCCGCAGGGCTACCTCGAGAAGCTCCGTGCCCTCTGCACCAAGCACGACATCCTCTTGATCTTCGACGAGGTCATCACCGGCTTCGGCCGCATGGGCACCAATTTTGGCGCCGAGTTCTTCGGCGTCGTCCCGGACCTGATGACCATGGCCAAAGGTCTGACCAACGCCGCGGTCCCGATGGGCGCCGTCGCCGCGACCAGCCAAATCTACGACACCATCGTCGGGAACAGCCCGGCCGGCATCGAGCTGTTCCACGGCTACACCTACAGCGGCCACCCGCTCGCATCCGCCGCCGCCATCGCCACAATGGACCTGCATCGTGCCGAAGACCTCCCGGGCCGCGCGGCCGCCCTGCTCCCCTACTGGCAAGACGCGATGCACTCGCTCCGCGGAGCGCCCAACGTGATCGACGTCCGCAACTGCGGCCTCATCGCTGGCATCGAGCTCGAGCCCCGCGCCGGTCAGCCCTCCGCACGCGCGATGGCGATCCTGCAGCATTGCTTCGACGCCGGACTGCTGATCCGCACGACCGCGGACATCGTCGCCCTTTCGCCGCCCTTGATCGCCGAAAAACACCATGTCGACCGCATCGTCGACACGCTGGCCGGCGCCCTGCGCAAGGCGGCCTAGAAGGCGCCCCATTGCGGGGCAGCATAGCCCAGGATCGACAGGGCCGTTCCCGCCACGCCCAAAGTGGCCGCCAGGATCACTAGCACGCGCGAGCGCATGATGGCCGACGCGGTCGCTAGCACGATGCCCAGCTGATAGGAGGCGGAGCCGTTGTGGTAGGCGTGGGTCTGCTCCGTCGCGTGATCGCGGCTGTGCTCCAGCTCATGCGCCCGGCGCGCGATCGCTTCGCGGCCGTTCTCCGGGTCGCGGTCGTAGCCCTCCGCATCGGCTTTCAGCTTGGCGACGAGCGCGTCGCGCCGGGCGATCGCCGCCGGATCGGAGCCGACCTCGATCACTGCCGCCAGCGCCGCGATGTCCCGGGCGACCGTGCCGCGGGTCGACTTGGCCTGGTACTGCGCCCAAGTATCCGTCGCATCGATCGCCCGCTGCTGCACGCGGATCTCTGCATGCCGCGCGCCCTGCTCGGCCAGAGCCAGCCCGGCCGCCAACGCCGCCACCAGCAGCGCCGTCCATTGCGTGCCGCGGCTCATGCCGTGCTCGCCGGCCGCATGGGCCATGTGCCCGGCGTGCTCGTGGCGCTCCAGGCTTTCGACGACGTCGCTCATGATTGGCCCCGCGTCCAGCGCTCCAGAAGGTCGAGGTTCCGGAGATTGGCTTTGAACACCATGTCGAACACATCTCCTAAAATCGGCACCGAGCCCACGCCGACCTCGACCGCAATGTTGCCCAGCATGCGCGCGAGCAACGGGCTGGGTGCGCCGAGCTGCCGCGCTTCCCACACGAGATACAGCGACACCAAGCCGAGCGCCACGTCGCCCACCACCGGCGAAAGTCCCAGCACGCTGTTCACCCCGAAGCGGAACCGGGTGCCCGGCAGCCTGAACCGGCCGTCCAACAACCAGGCCAGACGGCGCAAGCGGGCGAGGCGCGCGGCCGCGTCAGCAACCATGGCGGGGCGATCGCAGCCTAGCCCTTTGCCAGCTCCTTGACGGCTGCGACGGCGGACGGGTCCGCCCAGTCCGCAGCGCCTTCCAGCCGCGCCCGCTCACGGCCGCGCGCATCGATCAGAACGGTCGTCGGAATTCCGCGCGATCCGAACGCGCGCGCGGCGTCTCCCCTCGGGTCCAGCAGGATCGGCAGCCCTTCGATCCCCTTCTCGTCGAAGAAGCGACGGACGGCCGCGGCGCCGGCTCGATCGGATGAGAGCGGCAGGATGGCGACGTGCGCCGGGTCGACCAGGGTGGCGAGCTTGGCCAGCGCCGGCATCTCGGCGACGCAGGGCACGCACCAGGTCGCCCAGAAGTTCAGCACCACCCCCTTGCCGGCGTAATCCTTCAGCGTCTTCGCCGTGCCGTCGGCGGTCATGAACTGGATGTCGGGCACCGGCGCCGCGGTCGGCGGCACATCCTCGAGCGATGGCACCGTGGCGTGGGGCGCCGCCAGCAGTTTGCGCTGCAACAAGGCGGCCGGTAGGGTCGCGCCCGCCGCCGAGAGCAGGATCCGGCGCTTGATAGGGGTCATGGGGTTGTCCCTCAGCACGAACGGTCAGAACGAAGCGGACAGCCGGCGCAACGTCGACGCCAATGCCCAGTGGGGCGGCCGGTTCGCCAGCGGCCCCTCGGTGATCATGCAGGATATAAATGCCTCGATCGCCTTCGATCGCAAGCTGTGGCGGCAGGACATCGCCGGCAGCCGGGCGCACGCCGCCATGCTCGCCCATGTCGGCGTGATCGAACGTGCCGACGCCGACGCCATCCGCACCGGGCTCGACGGGATCGCCGCCGAGATCCAAGCCGGCCGGTTTGCCTTCGTGCACGAGCTCGAAGACATCCACATGAATATCGAGGCGCGGCTCACCGAGCGCATCGGCGAGGCGGGCAAGCGGCTGCACACCGGGCGGAGCCGGAACGACCAGGTGGCGACCGATTTCCGCCTCTGGGTGCGCGACGCCATCGACGGGCTGGACGCCCAAGTCGCCGACGTGATGCAGGCGCTCGCCACCCGCGCCGCGGAGTTCGCTGCGGACCCGATGCCGGGCTTCACCCATCTCCAGACCGCGCAGCCGGTCACCTTCGGCCACCACCTGCTGGCTTACGTGGAGATGCTGGCCCGCGACCGCTCCCGCCTGCACGACGCCCGCGCGCGCATGAACGAATGCCCGCTCGGTTCGGCTGCGCTGGCCGGCACCAGCTTTCCGATCGACCGGCAGATGACGGCGGCAACGCTCGGTTTCGACCGGCCCACCGCCAACTCGCTCGACGCCGTCAGCGACCGCGACTTCGCCCTCGACTTCCTCGCCGCCGCCGCCATTTGCGCAATGCACCTCTCCCGTCTCGCCGAGGAAATCGTCATCTGGTGTAGCGCCCCCTACGGCTTCATCCGCCTGTCCGACGCGTTCACCACCGGCAGCTCGATCATGCCGCAGAAGCGCAATCCGGACGCCGCCGAACTCGCCCGCGCCAAGACCGGGCGCGTGACCGGCGCCCTCGTGGCCCTGCTCACGGTCATGAAAGGGCTCCCCCTCGCCTACGCCAAGGATACGCAGGAGGATAAGGAGCCGGTGTTCGACGCCGCCGCCGCCCTGTCCCTCTCGCTGGCTGCGATCGGCGGCATGGTGCGCGACCTGCAGCCCGATCTGCCCCGCATGCGCCAGATGGCCGGCTCCGGCTTCGCGACCGCGACCGATCTGGCCGACTGGCTCGTCCGCGTGCTGAAGCTCCCCTTCCGCACCGCCCATCACATCACCGGGCGCCTCGTCGTCGCCGCGGAGGCAAAGGGCACCGATCTATCCGGCTTGACGCTCGCCGAGATGCAGGCCGAGGAGCCCGCCATCACCGCCGACCTGTTCACGGTGCTGACCGTCGACGCCTCGGTCGCCAGCCGGACTAGCTATGGCGGCACCGCACCGGCCAACGTCGCCACCCAGGCTAAGCGCTGGCTGGAGGCGCTCGCATGAAGGTGATCCTCGCGCTTCTCGCCCTGACCCTGCTCGCCGCCTGCGGCAAGAAGGGCTCGCCGGTCCCGCCGGGGCCGTCGAACGAGATCACCTACCCGCGCCAGTACCCCTCCCGATGAGCGCCGCCTTGCCTGTGTCGAACGACGACCCGGCCACTGCCGAGCTGATCGCGGCGCGCCCGCACCTCTCGCTGCATGCAATGGACGGCCTGCTGGTCGAAGGTGTCCCGCTGCAGGCGATCGCCCGCTCGGTCGGCACGCCGACCTGGGTGATCTCCGCCGGCGCACTCCGCTCCCGCCTGCAGCGTCTCCAATCCGCGCTGACGGGACTTCCGATCAGCGTCCACTACGCCGTCAAAGCCAACGACCACCTCGCTGTCCTGCGGCTCATGGCGAACGGCGGCGCCGGCGCCGATGTCGTCAGCGGGGGCGAGTTGCAGCGCGCGCTCCAGGCCGGCATCGACCCGGCGCAAATCGTCTTCTCCGGCGTCGGCAAGCAGGAGTGGGAACTGCGCTTCGCGCTCGAGCGTGAGGTCGGCCAGATCAACGTCGAGAGCGCGGAGGAACTCGCCATGCTCTCCGCGACCGCCGCCGCCATCGGGCGCACCGCGAAGGTCGCGCTCCGGATCAACCCGGACGTCGACGCCGGCACCCACGCCAAGATCACGACCGGCCGCGCCGACAACAAGTTCGGCATCTCCTACGCCGAGGCGCCCTCGCTCTACGCCCATGCCGCCGGCCTCCCCGGGATCGACCCAGTCGGCATCGCGCTCCACATCGGCAGCCAAATCCTGTCGATGACCCCGTATCACGCCGCCTACCGCCGCGCCGCCGAACTCGTCCGCGTCCTGCGCACGGCGGAACATCCGGTTCGCGTCGTCGATTGCGGCGGCGGCCTGGGGATCGGCTATCGCGACGAGCCGCCCCCGCCGCCCGAAGCCTTCGCCGCGACCATGCGGCAAGCCTTCGGCGGCCTCGACGTTCGGCTCGCGATCGAGCCCGGGCGGTGGCTCGCGGGGCCGGCCGGGCTGCTGCTATCCTCTGTCGTGCTGAGCAAGATGACGGGCAGCCGCCGCTTCGTCGTGCTCGACGCGGCGATGAACGACCTGCTGCGGCCCGCGATGTATGAGGCTTGGCACGGAATAGTCCCGGTCTCGGCCACTGACGCCGTCGCTTCCACCGCGGCCTGCGACGTGGTCGGCCCGGTTTGCGAGACCGGCGACACGTTCGCCCGGGCGCGCCGCCTGCCACTGCTGGCGCCGGGAGCAATGGTGGCGATCCTCGACGCAGGTGCGTATGGTTCGGTCATGAGCTCGACCTACAACGCCCGGCCGCTCGCCGCGCAGGTCCTCGTCGACGGTGACCGCTGGACCACGATCCGCGAGCGCCAGGCGGCGGACGCGATGTGGGCGGGCGAGCGCATCCCGGAATGGCTCGGGTGAAGCCAGCCGCCGGGCCGCGCCGCCTCGCGCGCCAGCGCCGCCTGGCGCAAGCGGTCCTTTGGTTCGAACAACTCTGGCCCGCGATCTGGCCGGCTCTCGGCACGATCGGCTGCTATGTTGGGATCGCCTTGTTCGACCTCCCGGCGCTGCTGCCATCCTGGGTGCTCTTGGTGCTGCTCATCACCGTGCTGGCCGTGGCGGGCATCTTGCTTTGGCGAGGGCTGCGCCGGGTCGCCCAGCCCAGCCCGGCGCAGATCGACCGCCGGCTCGAACGCGACAGCGGCTTGGCGCACCGCCCGCTCGCCACCCTGGCCGATCGGCCGGCCAGCGCGACGCCGGAGCAGGAAGCCGTCTGGCGGGTCCACATTGCCCGGCTGGCGGCCACGATCCCAGGCCTTCGGGTCCGCCGTCCCAGCCCGGGGCTCGCTGCGCGCGACGGGTGGGCGCTCCGCGGCGGCTTGCTCGTCTGGCTCGCCGCTGGCCTCGTCGTCGCCGGCCCCGACGCCGGCTCGCGCCTACAACGCGCGTTCACGCCGACCGTGCCCGCGGCCCCGGCCGGGCCGGGAACCCAGATCCAAGCCTGGATCACGCCGCCGGCCTATACCGGCCTTCCCCCGACCGTGCTGCGGCCCGAGGCGCCGGGGACGGCGGCCCCCGCCGGTTCACGCCTCACGGTCAGCGTCACCGGCAGCACCGGCGAGCCCAGCCTTGCGCTGGACGGCGCGGCCGAGCCGCTCCATCCGCTGGACCCCACGAGTTGGCAGGCCGAGCGGGACCTCGGCCCCGGCCAAAGCGGCCAGCAGCATGTCGAGATCCGACGCTCCGGCCACGTCCTCGCCGGTTGGACTCTGACCCTGATCCCCGACGAGGCACCGGTACCTCGCTTCACCGAGGCGCCCGGGCCCAATATCGCCTCAGGCCGCCCGACGCTGCAGACCCGCTTTGCCTGGCAGGCGACCGACGATTACGGCGTGACGGCGCTCGCAATCGAACTGCACCTAGCCGGCCGGCCGAACGCGCCTGCGCTCATTGTGACGGTCCCTCTGGCTGGCGTGCGCAAATCCATCCAGGGCATCACCGTGCCGGATCTCTCCGCCCACCCCTGGGCCGGCCTGCCCGTCATCGCCCAACTCGTCGCGACCGACGCGCCGGGTCATATGGGCCGGAGCGATCCGGCCGAGCTCACCTTGCCCGCGCGCGAATTCCACAATCCGGTCGCCGCCGCGTTGATCGCCGTCCGCCGCCAGCTCAGCCTGACGCCCGACGAGCGGCGGGCCGCCCGCGCCATCGTCGACGCGATTGCAGACGAGCCCGCCGCCGTCGACAACTCGACGGGAATCTTGCTGAACCTGCGCGCCCTCTCCGCCCTGCTCAACCGCGGCCGGGGCCGCGAGGCGGTGGACGAGGCACAGGCGCGCATGTGGACGCTGGCGCTCGCGCTCGAGGAGAACGCGCCCGAACGCACGGCGCAAGCGCTCGAACAAGCCCGCGAAGCTCTGCGGGACGCCGTCGATCCCGCCCCGCCGACAACGCCCGAGCAAGCTGAGATCGAGCGCCGGATGCAGGAGCTTCGTGACGCCATCCAGAAGCGCTTGGAGGCGCTTGCGGAGCAGGCGCGCCGCGATGACGCCCCGATGCCGTTCGATCCGAGCCTGCCGCAAATGAACTCCCGCGACCTCGACCGCCTGGCCCAGCAGCTGCAGCAATCCCTCAAGGAGGGCCGCAAGGACGACGCCCAGAAGCAGATGGCCGAACTCGAGAAGCTGCTGGACGCGCTGCAGAACGCACGCCCCGAAACCAGCGAACAACGCGAACAGCGGCAGGCCGAGCAGCGCAAGCGCGGGCGGGACCAGATGGACGCCGTCCAGGACATGGTGCAGCGCGAGGGACAACTGCTGAACCGGAGCGAGGAGCGCGCCGCCAACCGCCCCCAGCCTTCGTCTCCATCCCAGAGCCAACCTGGCCAGCAACGCCCCGGCGACGGCCAAGCGGAGTCCCAAAAAGGCGCCCAAAAAGACGCCCAGAAAGACGCCCAGAAAGACGCCCAGAAAGACGCAAAATCACAGGCCGCGATGCGCCGCGCCCTCGGCGAGTTGATGCAGCGTTTCGGCGATCTCACCGGCGACGTTCCCGCCCCGCTCGGCGAGGCCGATCAGGCAATGCGGGACGCCGGACAGGCGCTCGCCGGCGGGCGCGAGGCCGCGGCCGGCGAGGCCACCAAGCGCGCCATCGAAGCGCTGCAGAAGGGCGGCCGGCAGATGGGGCAGCAGCTGGCCCGCCAGTTCGGCACCGGCCAGCAGCCCGGCCAAGGCGAAGAGGGCGAGGGGCAAGAGGGCGAAGGCCAAGGCCTCGGCAGCACCGAGAACGGCGACGGCCGCACGGCGGGCCCACGACCCGGCGCCCTGCCCGGCTCAGGCCAGCGCCGCTCCGTCAGTCGCGACCCACTCGGCCGGCCCCTCCAGCAAGGCACGTCGGGCAGCGCGGAAGGCGGCGACGTCCGCATTCCCGACGAGATGGAACAGGCCCGCACCCGCGCGATCCAAGACGAGCTCCGCCGCCGCGGCGCCGACCGGACCCGCAAGCAACCGGAACTCGACTACATCGACCGCCTACTTAATCCGTTCTGACGCGACCGGCCCGCCCGCGAGCCCGAGCAGCGCGTAAGCGCGGACGCTGGGAGGCCACACACGCATGACCTCCTCCCTCCTGGCGAACAGAAACGCCAGGGCCGCGCCCACCAGAACCAAGCTCAACACCCACGCGATCGCCAGCAACCAACCGCGGCGAGCAGGCTCAGGCTGCGCACCGCCCGGTGGCTCCGATGCGATATCCTCCAGGGCCATGCGCTCCGGCATCGCCCTGGCCAGCGCCTCGGCCAATTGCGGGTTTGCCGCTGCTTCGGGGATCTCCGGTTCGGGCTCCGGCTCGGCCTCGATCGGCGTCCAGTCGCTGGCGCATCGGGCGCACCGCACCGTCCGGCCCGCGCTCAGCTGCGCGTCCGGCACCTGGTAGGTCGCGTTGCAAACCGGACAGGCTATCCTCATCCTTTCGTGATACTAGCCCCAGCCTGAGCTGAATAGCCGCTGGCGGCGTCCCGGCGAGGATTCCGCAAACCCGGCAGGCATGGCACAACGCCGTCGGCCGGACAGCGGACGAGGGAGCGGCGGATCGGGATGGTGCGGCTGGAACAGGTCGGACTCGAGTTTGGAACGGGGCCAGCCCGCGCCGCCGTGCTTCAGGAACTCAGCTTCGAAGTGCCGGAGGGCGGCTTCCGCTGGCTGCTCGGCGACTCCGGCGCCGGAAAGACCAGCCTGCTGCGGCTGCTCTCGCTCTCGGCTCTGCCGACCCAGGGTCGCCTCAACCTCCTGGGATGCGACATCGCGCGGGCGCGCCGGCGCGACCTGCCGGCCCTGCGCCGCCGGATCGGCATGGTGTTCCAGGATTTCCGGCTGCTGCCGCATTTGTCGGTGTACGACAACGTGGCCCTCCCGCTGCGGATCGCGGGCCGGCCCGAGGGGCAGATCCGGGTCGACGCGGTCGAGCTGCTCGACTGGGTCGGATTGGCACGCAAGCTGACGTCCCGGCCCGCCGAGCTCTCGGGCGGCGAACAGCAGCGCGTGGCCATCGCCCGCGCCGTCGTCGCCCGCCCCCTTTTGCTGCTGGCCGACGAGCCCACCGGCAACCTCGATGAGCAGCAGGCGGAGCGGCTGATGCGGCTCTTGCACGAGCTCAACCGGCTCGGCACGACCGTCCTCGTCGCCACGCACAACGCCGCCATGGTCCACCGCTATCCCGCGCACACGCTCCGCCTGCATGAAGGGCAACTGATCCGCGATGACTAGGAGCCTGCTCCGGCCGCCAGGCTTCGACGATCTCGGGGTCAAACGCGCCCTTTCCGATCGGCTGCTGCCTTCCCTGGTCGCCGCCATGACGTTCCTGGCGGCCCTGGCCCTCGCCGGTGCGCTGGGCGCGACGGCCCTCTCGCAGCATTGGCAGCAGGGCGCGGGCGGGCTGATGACGGTCCAGGTGCCGCAGCCCGGCGAGCGCGCCGCCGACGGCGGCACGCGGCTCGAGCGGATCGAGACCATCCTTGGCAAGACGGCTGGCGTCGGCGGCACGCACGTCCTGAGCGACGACGAACTGCGCACCCTGCTCCGCCCCTGGCTCGGCATGGGGTCGGGCGAGATCGCGATTCCGCTGCCAGCCGTGATCGACGTCCGCCTTACCGGCGCCGGCCCGGATGGCGCGGCGCTGGCGAACGCGCTGGAAAGCGCCGCTCCGGGAACGCTGGTCGATGAGCATGACCGCTGGGTCAACCGGCTGACGGCTCTGGCGCGCAGCCTGCAAGCATGCGCCGGCCTGGCATTGGGCGTCGTTTGCTTCGTCGCCGTAGCGGTGATCGCGGTGGCGACCCGCGCCGGGCTCTCGTCGCGGCGGGATGCGATCGAGACGGTGCACGGGCTGGGCGCGACCGACCGCTTCATCGCACGCAGCTTTGCCCAGCGCGCGACGGTGTTGGCCGGCTTCGGGGCGACGCTCGGGGCGCTTGCGGCGCTTCCCGTGCTGGCCGGGTTGACCGGTCTTGCGGCACCGTTGGGCAACGGCATCGCCGCGGATGGCGTCGTCGGCATGCTCACGGCCATGCCGCTCAAGCTTTGGCTTCTCGTCGCCTGCCTGCCCCCGCTTGCGGCATCGATCGGGTGGATCACGGCGAACCGTACGGTCCGCCGCTGGCTTCGCCGCCTCCCGTGAGATGGCGATGGCTCGCCTGGCCGCTCCTCGGGCTGTTCGGCCTTGCGTTGGTGTGGCTCGCTGGGTTTACCGCGTTCGAACGCAACGCCCGCCTCGCGTTGTCCGATCCTCCGGTGTCAGACGGCATCGTTGCCCTCACCGGCGGCGCCGACCGGATCGAGACTGCGCTTCGCCTGCTCGCCGGGGGCAAGGCGCCCCGCCTGCTCGTCTCGGGCGTGGGGCACGGCGTCGATCTCACGGAGGTGCTGCACCATGCCCGTGTCGACCCGTCGGTGGTCGAGGCGGGGATAACGATCGGCCGCGCGGCCAGCGACACCGTGGGCAACGCGTCCGAGACGGCGGCCTGGGCGCGGCAAAACGACCTGCACACCATCATCGTCGTGACCGCCGGCTATCACATGGCGCGGGCCTTGCTCGAGATCGGGCGGGAACTGCCCGACGTTCAGCTGCGTCCGGTGCCGGTTCGCTCCCCGGCGCTGCGGAGCCGCGATGGCCTCCCGACGTTGCGGCTACTCGCCTCCGAATACGATAAGTTCCTCGCCGCTTGGCTCGGTCTTAATCGCTGGGCGGCGAAGGGATCCAAACCGTGATCGTGCTGCGCTCGGCCATCTTCAACGTCTGGTTCTTCGGCGCGACAGCCCTCCTCGGCGCGATCGGCGTCTTCGTGCGCGCCTTTGCCCCCTCGCGGGCGCTGGCCTTTGCGCGGCTCTGGGCCCGCAGCCTGCTCTGGGGCGCACGCTTCTTCTGCGGTATCGACGTGGAGATCACCGGGCTCGATCGGCTCCCGCCCGGCGCGGCGCTGCACGCCTCGCAACACCAATCGGCGTTCGACACCCGTAACTGGGTCGTGCACCAGCCGAGATGCAGCTACATCTTCAAGGCGGAGCTGGCCGACATTCCGCTCTTCGGCCCGATGCTGTCGGCGTCCGGTCAGATCCCGGTCGATCGCAGCGGCACCATCGCCGCCGTCCGAGCCCTGATCCGCGGCACCCTCGCCGCCAAGGCGGCCGGCCGGCAGATCGTCATCTTTCCGGAAGGCACGCGCGTCGCGCACGGCATGGACGCCGACGTCCGGGGCGGGTTCAGCCTGATCGCGGCCCGGACCGGGCTGCCCATTTATCCGGTCTCGACCGACTCCGGGCGTTACTGGAGCCGGCGCGCCTTCGTCAAGCGGCCCGGCCTGGTCCGCGTTCACGTCGGCGAGCCCATCCCACCAAACTTGCGCGGCCCGGAACTGGTCGCCACGCTGAAACAGCGCTGGCAGGAGGCCGACTTGTCTCGTCCGGTTGTGGATAACTCAGTGGATCGACCTGCCTAGAGCCCGGGATCTCGGCCCTTCCCGCACTCGCCGGGCTTGCGAATCTCCGCGCAACAAAGCCTTTGACGATACTGAGACGCCGCACCCAATTTGGTTCCAAAGCTTTCGAAAAAAGGCAACTCTCTGATATCACACGAAATGCCGCACTTTGTAACGAAACTGAAAGTATGTCGTATGTGGACAGGTGCATATTCATCTCACAAAACCGTGTATTGCCTCGGCATCTGTGGACGAGTTTCAAAAAATACGCCCTGTCAACCGTAATCCCGCCAATCTCGATGGACCGGACCCGCCAGCATAAGCGCCGGCGCTACTGGGTCGCCGGCACGCTCCTGCTTGCGGCCGTTCTCACCGATACAGTCGCCTGGGCCCTCGCCTGCCACCGTTTGGAGACCGGCATCCGCGAAAGCTCTGTCGCAGCCGGGTGGACGCTCTCGGCTCACGCTTCGCATTGGGCCGGCTGGCCGACCGCCGCGGCGATCGTCCTGGAGGACGCCACCGCCCGCACCGACGCCGCCATCCTTGCCCCCCTTACCTGGACCGCGCCGCGAGCCACCCTCAGCCTCTCCGCCTGGCACCCCACTCGCCTGACCGTATCGGCATCGGGCGCCCAAAGCCTCGCTTTCGCCGCCGACCCACCGGTGGCGTTCACCGCGCGCTCCCTTCTCGCCCTGATCGACCTCACCGCCCGCGACCCGGCCCGCATCACCGCCGCCGCCCTCGAGGTCGCCGCGCCATCCGGCCCCATCACGATCGCCGCGGCCACGCTGCTGCTCCAGCCCGACGCCTTCGCCGCCGACCTGTCCGGCCTCGGGCTGACCGGACCCGCCTTCCAGCCCATTCCTCCCATCGACGCGGTACGGCTCGACGGACAGATCAGCCCGCCGATCATACCGAAGGCGACCGCCTCCGCCAGCGCCCAAGCCTGGCGCGCCAGCGGCGGGAAGCTTCAACTCGACTTGCTCTCGCTACGATGGGGCGCGCTGGCCGCGACCGGCCACGCCACCCTCATGCTCGACCCGGCGCTCCAGCCCGCCGTCACCGGCCAGATCACCGCGACCGGCCTGGCCACCGTCACCGATCAACTCGCGCAGTCCGGCGCAATCACGCGAACCGCCGCGACCGCCGCCCAAGCCATCCTCGCGATCCTCGCCGCCCCCGCCCGCGGCGGCCCGGTCACGCTGCCGATCACGGTCCAAGACGGGACCGTGATCGTCGCGCGCATCCCTCTGCTCCGCCTCGCCCCGCTTGTATGGGACTGAACGGACTGAGGCCGAGCAACGCGCCCGGTCTCGGAGTGGAGGTCCGTTAGCCTTCCGACTTGCGCCCGACCCGACGCATCGGCTTGCTCCCGGCCGACTCCGAGACCATCACCGGGTCCCGTCGCAGGTTCTCCGGCACCGGCGACGTGGCCGGCGGCGGCACCACGGCAGCCGCGTGCGCCGCCGCCAGTTGCCGCCGCAAGCTCTCGATCTCGGTCCGCAGCCACGCCAGTTCCGCCTGGTCGGCCTGCTGCGCCACGCTCATCTCCGGCGCTGCGGCAGTTTCGGTGGAATGCTGCGCGGCCGGCTCCGGCGCGCTCGCCTCGCTACCCCGGGCGAACGGGTTCCACATGCTGACGGCGCGCTCGAACAGCGCCATGTTCTGACGGTTCATCTCCTCGACGCTCGGCGGCAGGAACGGGCTGAACGTCCGCTCCACCACGGCCCGGACCTGTTGTTGCTGGCGGGCGAAGCTGCTCATCGAGAATTCGAGATAACGGGGCACGACGCCCTCGAGATTGCCGCCGTAAAACCCGATCAGCTGCCGCAGGAACGCCGTGGGCAGCATGGCGCTGCCCTTGCTCTCTTCCTCGACGATGATCTGCGTCAGCACGCCGCGCGTGATGTCGTCGCCGGATTTCGCGTCGAACACGACGAAATCTCGGCCGGCCCTAATCATTTCGGCCAAATTGTCGAGCGTGATGTAGCTCGACGTTTCCGTATTGTAGAGCCGCCGGTTGGCATACTTCTTCACGACCACGGTGTTCTTTGCCGCAACCGCTTGGGTAGCTTCCGTCTGCTCCGGCGGTATCGACGGCGTATCAGCCATGGTAACCTCGTGCGAATGGGCGTTTCGTATAGCACGCAGTTGCAGCATAAACGAAAGACCCGAATCAGCATCGCTGCGGCAACCGGCGCTCCACTGGTGAGAGGGCGGGCGAGCCTCTATCTTCGATAGGTATTAAGGGAGGTCCAACAATGGAAGATGTCGTTATCGTCTCCGCCATGCGCACACCCGTCGGCAGCTTCAACGGCGCGCTCGGGAACATCCCCGCCCACGTCCTCGGCGCCGACGCGATCAAGGCGGCACTCGAGCACGCCAAAGTGGATCCGGCCGAC